>DATJJL010000390.1:0-2415 GCA_035492155.1 Ramlibacter sp.
TTCGTGCAGGACATGATGCGCGACTTTGGCGCGAAAATCGTCCCGGGCAGCATCAAACCCAGCTAGAGATACAAGGACCACCACCATGTTCAACAAAGGGCAGCTCGCCGGCCTCATGAAGCAGGCGCAGGCGATGCAGGACAACCTGAAGAAGGCGCAGGACGAACTCGCCAATATCGAAGTCACCGGCGAATCGGGCGCGGGCCTGGTGAAGGTCACGATGACCTGCAAGCACGACGTGAAGCGTGTCGCGATCGACCCGAGCCTGCTCGCCGACGACAAGGACATGCTCGAAGACCTCGTCGCGGCAGCCTTCAATGCGGCAGTGCGCAAGGCCGAGGAAACGTCCCAGGAAAAGCTCGGCAAGATCACTGCCGGCCTGCCGCCCGGGATGAAGCTTCCTTTCTAGGGCCTATCGCGTGGCCGACAACGCGCTCAATGCGCTCATCGAAGCATTGCGGCGCCTGCCCGGCGTGGGCGTGAAGTCGGCTTCGCGCATGGCCTTCCACCTGCTGCAGCACGATCGCGGCGGCATGCAGGTGCTGGCGCAGTCGCTCGAGCACGCTGCCACGCAGATCCGCCATTGCAGCCGCTGCCACACCTTCACCGAAGGCGAAATCTGCTCGACCTGCAAGGATCCGCAGCGCGACGCGACCAAGCTGTGCGTGGTGGAAACACCGGCGGACCAGGCCGCGGTCGAACGCACGTCGGCGTACAAGGGTTTGTACTTCGTGCTCATGGGCAAGCTGAGCCCCCTCGATGGCGTCGGGCCGAAGGACATCGGCCTTGCGAAGCTCTTCGAGCGGGCAGGTGACGGCACGGTGCAGGAGGTGATTCTTGCGACCAACTTCACGGCCGAAGGCGAAGCCACCGCGCACGTGATCGGCGAGGCGTTGAAGGCCAAGGGCCTGAAGGTGACGCGTCTCGCGCGGGGCGTGCCGGCCGGCAGCGAACTCGAATACGTCGACTTGGGGACGATCGCGCACGCAATGGTTGACCGCAGGTAAGAGAAAAATCAGGCACGACGAGGAGAACGACGGTGGGTTATCCGCATTTCACGGTGGCATATTGGTGCGTGTTCATTGCGGCGATGCTGCCTTTCGCCTGCGCATGGATCGCTAAATACCCGGGCTTTCGCAAGCCGCGCCGCGAGGGCGGCTTCGACAACGCCAACCCGCGCGCATGGCTTGCGAAGCAAACCGACTGGCAGGCGCGAGCGAATGCGGCCCAGGCCAACAGCTTCGAGGCGCTGCCGTTTTTCATTGCTGCCGTGTTGATCGCACGCGAGCAGATCGCGCAGCAGGTCGTCGTCGACATCCTGGCGGTCGTGTTCGTCACCTTGCGCATCATCTACATCGCCATGTACGTCGCGGGCCTGCCGGCGATCCGCTCGGCGATCTGGGTGTTGGCCCTGCTCGTCAACGCAGGCATCTTTTTCGCCGGCTTTCGTTAGCGCCCAGCTGACGGCCGCCTTTACGTGGAAACCCGCAGGGGATCGTCCCGATGCGGCGCTGCAGCGTGCGCTTTAACCTCGACGAGAAAAGAACAGAGGTACGCACAATGCAACACAACACCATCAACCGCCGGAACTTCGCGATCGGCGCCGCGGCGGCCGCCGCTGCCATCGCCGCACCGGGCCTGCGCGCACAGACGCGCATCGAAAAGCCCAAGCTCGCGCTCGCCGTGGGCGGCAAGTCGGCTTTCTACTACCTTCCGCTCACGATCTCCGAGCAGCTCGGCTACTTCAAGGCCGAGGGCCTGGATGTCGAGATCTCCGATTTCGCCGGCGGCGCCAAGGCGCTGCAGGCATTGATGGGCAGCTCGGCAGACATCGTCAGCGGCGCCTATGAGCACACCATCAACATGCAGGCGCGCAACCAGTTCATCCAGGAATTCGTCCTGATGGGCCGCGCACCGCAGATCTCGGTGGGCGTGTCCACCAAGACCGTTCCCAACTACAGAAGTCCGACCGACCTGCGCGGCAAGAAGATCGGCGTCTCCGCGCCCGGCTCGTCGACCAACATGGTCGCGAACCTGGTGCTCTCGCGCGCGGGCGTGAAGGCCGACCAGGTGAGCTATGTCGGCGTCGGCACATCCAGCGGCGCGATCGCCGCGATGCGCGCGGGCCAGATCGACGCGATCTCCAACACCGACCCGATCATGACCATGCTCGAACAAAAGGGCGAGGTGAAGATCATCACGGACACGCGCACGCTCAAGGGCACGCAGGACGTCTTCGGCGGCCCGATGCCGGCGGCGTGCCTCTACACGCGACAGGATTTCATCAAGGCCAACCCGAACACCTGCCAGGCGCTCGCCAACGCGATCGTGCGCGGCCTCAAGTGGCTGCAGACCGCCGGCCCGAGCGACATCATCAAGACGGTGCCCGAGAGCTACCTGCTCGGCGACCGCGCG
>DATJJL010000391.1:0-2417 GCA_035492155.1 Ramlibacter sp.
TCCGTGTTGATGAGATTCCACAGCTTTTCGGCGCCGCGTTTTGCGAGCGTGTGCTCGATCGCCAGCGACCCGCGCAGCTTCACGACGTCGGCCGCGCTATATCCGCGCTTGATGCCTTTCCAGCGGGGGTTCTCCGCCCAGTCCTTTTCGAGCTGGGCGATCTGCTGTTCGCGTGTGAGGTGGGTCCAGGTTGTCATGCGTTCACTCCAAGGTTGTTGCCAAAGGGATCGGCCTTCGCCGTTGGAGACAACTCTAAGTCTTCTACAAGACTATTTCCGCCTCTTGTGTCTTATAGAAGAGAAAAATATTTCCGTTACCGCTCAAGCACTTACCCGCACCATTTCTCGATGCGGAAAACCGTTTCTTGTATTGAGAAAATTTGCCGCGACGCAGCATCGACATATTTCGCAATGCGAAAGAGATTTCACGAGGAGTGAAACGGGATCCAGCGTAACGCGGAGTCGGCGAGAGCCCGTTGATGTCGTTTCGTCCGCCGCGCCGCAAGCTGCCGTAGACGAAAACGTGTCGGGTTCCTTCAGGCATGATCGCGGCGTCTTTTTTCCGAGCCCGATTCTTTTCGAATGAAACCGAGGGCCCAGCGCCTTGCCGCATACGCCTGCCTCGCGATTTCCATGTCGCTTGTCGGAAGCTACGTAGCGCTTTCCAAACCGCTTGCTGCCGCGATCCCTGTCTTCCTGCTCGCGTGGATGCGCTTCGGCATCGGCGGGCTCGCGATGGTGCATTGGCTACGAAAGCCGTTCAATGAACTGCCCCTGACAGGCCAGACGAAGCGGCTCCTCTTTCTCGAATCGTTTCTCGGCAATTTCCTGTTCTCCATCTGCATGCTGTTCGGCGTGAGCATGACCACTGCCGTCTCCGCTGGCGTGATCATGGCGGCCATCCCCGCGGTCGTCGCCGTGCTGTCGTGGGCCTTCCTGCGCGAACGCGTGAGCCTGCGCGTATGGGGCGCGGTCGCATTCGCAGCAGCAGGTATCGCGGTCCTGGCCCTCGCGACGCCGCCCCAGCATGACGGACCAGCGCCTAACCATTGGCTGGGCAACGCGCTGGTGTTCGGCGCAGTCGTGTGCGAGGCCTCGTATGCGGTCATCGGCAAGAAACTCACCGGTGCACTCGCGCCGAGGCGCATCACATCGCTGATCAACCTTTGGGGATTCGCGCTCGTCACGCCGTTCGGCCTTTATCAGGCGTGGAGCTTCGACTTCGGCACGATCCAGACCGGCACGTGGGTCCTGCTGCTCTTCTACTCGCTCGCGGCAAGCGTGTGGACCGTCTGGCTCTGGATGACGGGCCTGAAGGTCGTGCCCGCTTCACAGGGCGGCGTTTTCACCGTGATGCTGCCGGTATCGGCCGCGCTCGTCGGCGTCATTGCCCTCGGCGAACCGTTCACCGGCATTCAGGCCATGGCCTTCACGCTCGCACTCGCGGGCGTCGTGCTTGCAACCCTTCCTAGCGGCCGGTCACCTTCCTGATCGCAGGCTTGATGTTCTCGCGCTTCGCCGGCAACAGCGGCGCATTCTCGCGTGGCGCATTGAGCACGATCGACGTCGACGTGTCCGACAGCATGCAGAACTTCGTGACCACGGCATCGAGGTGCTCGACATCGATGACCGCGATTTCCAGCATCCAGCTGTCCTCGCCCGTCACGTTCCAGGCATTCACCACTTCCGGCGACTGTTCGATCAGCTTGATCATGCGCGGGTACTCGACGCGCCCGACGCGCACCAGCGCGCGGATTCCATAGCCGAGGCGCTGCGGATCGACAACGGCGCGATAGCCGCGGATCACGCCGCTCAACTCCAGCTTGCGCACGCGTTCCGTTACCGCGGGCTGGCTCAGGTGCACGCGCCGGCCCAGCTCGGCCATCGTGATGCGCGCGTCGCGCTGGAGCTCCTCGAGGATTCTCGCGTCATGGGCGTCCAGCCCGGCGATTTCGGTCGGCATGAGGTTTCACCTTAAAAATCTTGTCAGGAGCGTACGCACGGCCTTGATTTTGGCATGGCTTGTCGCAGGCTCACCCTCTACGATCAAGCCCATGAGTGCCGTCATCACGTCCACGCCCGCTTCTTCGAAGCCATCGCTGCTCCCACCAGCCCTGGTTGCCTGCTACGTCATCTGGGGATCGACCTATCTCGCAATCCGCTTCGCCCTCGTCAGCCTGCCGCCCTTCCTGCAGATGGGCACGCGATTCCTGGCGGCAGGCGGACTTCTGATGGCATGGTTGCTTGCGAGAGGAAAGCACCGTCTGCCCACGGCGGCCGAATGGCGCAATGCCTTCGTCGTCGGCTCGTTCATGCTCGGCGGCGGCATGGGCCTGTGCGCCTGCGCCGAACAGTACGTCGGCTCCGGCCTGATCGCCGCCTTCATCGCGATCACGCCCATGATCGTGTGCGGCTGGG
>DATJJL010000392.1:0-2942 GCA_035492155.1 Ramlibacter sp.
GGCACGACCAACCTCGGCGCGCTTCTCAAGGCCAAGCTCGAGAAGTAAGTGACACGAAGCGATCTCGTCGAAGAACTGGCGTCGCGGTTCGCGCAGCTCACGCACCGCGACGCCGAGTACGCCGTCAAGACGATCCTCGACGCGATGAGCGAAGCGCTTGTGCGCGGCCATCGCATCGAGATTCGCGGCTTCGGCAGCTTCTCGATCAACCGGCGTCCGCCTCGCATGGGCCGCAACCCGCGGTCCGGCGAGAGCGTGCACATCCCCGAAAAGCGCGTGCCGCACTTCAAGCCCGGCAAGGCGCTGCGCGAGGCAGTGGACAAGCGCACCGCGGAGATGAACGACGGCGCCTGACAGGCGCGCCCCTACAATCGTCGGGACCGAGGCGCCCCCATGAAAATCATCCGGCTGCTCTTTGGGGCGGCCATTTTTTTTGTCCTATTCGCGTTCTCGCTGAACAACCAGCAGGACACGGCCGTGCATTTCTTCTTCGGCACCGTGTGGCATGCGCCGCTGGTGCTCGTGGTGCTTGCTGCCTTTGCGGCGGGTCTGGTCATCGGCGCGCTGGGCATGGTGCCGCGTTGGTGGAAGCACCGCCGCGCAGCGCGTCGCGCGCAGCAAAAGATCGCCGCATCGGCGCAGCCGAATACAGGACACCATGGACTTTGACCTGAGCTGGCTCCTGTGGGGCCTGCCGCTGGCGTTCGTTCTCGGCTGGCTCGCGTCGCGCCTGGACCTGCGCCAGCTGCGCATCGAAAACCGGCAGGCGCCCAAGGCGTATTTCCGCGGTCTCAATTTCCTGCTGAATGAACAGCAGGACCAGGCCATCGATGCCTTCATCGAGGCCGTGCGAAGCGACCCGGACACTTCCGAGCTGCACTTCGCGCTGGGCAACCTTTTTCGCCGCCGCGGCGAATACGACCGCGCCGTGCGCGTGCACGAGCACCTGCTCTCACGCGGCGACCTGAGCCGCGAAGAACGTGACCGGGCGCAGCACGCGCTTGCGCTCGACTACCTGAAGGCAGGCCTGCTCGATCGCGCCGAGGAAGCACTGCGCCGCCTCGAAGGTTCGGCTTACGAAGGCCAGGCACTGCTCGCACTGCTCGCGATCTACGAACGCACGCGCGACTGGCCCAATGCCGCCAAGGTCGCGAAGAAACTCGAATCGTCGGGCCAGGGCAATTTCAGCGGCAGGCAGGCGCATTACCTTTGCGAGCAGGCAGCCGCTGCGCCACCGCAGCAGGCCGAGGCCTTGCTGCGCGAGGCGATGACGATTGCCCCCGACTCGGCCCGGCCGGGTATCGAACTCGCGGCACTCCAACGCCGCAGCGGCGACGACAAGGCCGCATTCGACACGCTCGAGCGGTCGGCTCGCACTGTTCCTTCTTCGGTACCGCTGCTGGCCAAGCCGCTTGCAGACATCGCCATCGCGACGAACCGGCGCGAGGACGCGCTTGCCATCCTGCACGAAGCCTATTCGCACGCGCACTCGCTCGACGCGCTGGAAGCCATCGTCGCGCTCGAGCCGGACCCCGCCGCTGCGCGCCAGTGGTACCTCGATCACCTGAAGCGCGAGCCATCGCTCGTCGCTGCATCGAAGTGGATGACCGGCGAAAGGCTGGAGCACGAGCAGTTTCACCCGCTCGTGCAAGGCGCGCTCGATCATGCCGCTCGCCCGCTGTTGCGCTATCGCTGCGCCGCATGCGGCTTCGAAGCCAAGCAACATTTCTGGCAATGTCCGGGCTGCCAGGCCTGGGACAGCTATCCTGCCCGCAGAGTGGAAGAGATATAGAAATGGACCACCCCCGAAGCGCCTTCGGCGCCTCCCCCTCAAGGGGGCGCCTCCAGCGGCCCGGCAAAGCCGGTTCCACGGCGGCCCCGACAAGAAACTTCGAAGTCCAGAAACATGCGAATCACTAGCAAGCAAGATCTCGCGAAGGCACGCGTGCTCGTGGTGGGCGACGCGATGCTCGACCGCTACTGGCACGGCGCGGTCGAGCGCATATCGCCCGAGGCACCGGTGCCCGTCGTGAAGGTCAGTCGCGAAGAAGAGCGCGTCGGCGCTGCCGCGAACGTCGCCTACAACATCGTCACGCTCGGTGCGAAGGCGTCGTTCCTCGGCGTGGTCGGCCAGGACGAGCCGGGGCAGCGCCTTGAAGCGCTCATGCGCGAAACCGGCATCGCGACCCATCTCAAGCGCGACCCGAAGTTGAAAACCACCGTGAAACTGCGCGTGATCGGGCGTCAGCAGCAACTCCTGCGCATGGATTTCGAGAATGAGCCCGATCACGAAGCGCTCGCCTCGCAAAGCGAAGCCTTCGCGCAATTGCTGGGTGCGCACGATGCCGTGCTCTTTTCCGATTACGGCAAGGGCGGCCTCGCGCACATCCCGAAGATGATTCGCGCTGCGCGGGGCGCAGGCAAGCCTGTGCTGATCGATCCGAAGGGTTCCGACTACGAACGCTACAGCGGTGCGACCGCGATCACGCCGAATCGCTCGGAGCTGCAGCAGGTCGTCGGCGGCTGGAAGGACGACAGCGAACTGCGCACGAAGGCGCAGAAGTTGCGCGGAGAGCTCAAGCTCGACGCGCTGCTCGTCACGCTGGGCGAGGACGGCATGACACTGTTCGACGCGCAGGGCGAATCGCATGTCGAAGCACAGGCGCGCGAGGTCTTCGATGTCACCGGCGCCGGCGACACGGTCATCGCGACGCTCGCCGCGCTCGTTGCCGCCGGCATGAGCCTGCGCGAAGCGATGCCGCTCGCCAACAAGGCCGGCGGCATCGTCGTCGGCAAATTCGGCACCGCCACCGTTTCGTACGAGGAGCTTTTCGAATGACGCGCTACGTGGTCACCGGCGCGGCCGGATTCATCGGATCGAACATCGTCAAGGGCCTGAACGCGCGCGGCATCGACGACATCATCGCCGTCGACGACCTCAC
>DATJJL010000393.1:0-4643 GCA_035492155.1 Ramlibacter sp.
GCGCGACATCCCCGGCTATCGCGTTTACCGCAGCGGCGAGCTGGAAGGCGAGCGCGCCGATGTGCGCGACCTGTGGCGCAGCGACCTGGTGAGCTTTCTCATCGGGTGCAGCTTTTCTTTCGAGGACGCGGTGATTCAGGCGGGAGTTCCGCTGCGGCACGTGGAGCAGGGATGCAACGTGGCGATGTATCGCACCAGCATCGCGTGCGAGAGCGCAGGCCCGTTTCACGGCGAGATGGTCGTGAGCATGCGACCGGTCAAAAGCCGTGACGTGGCGAAGGTCGTGGAGATTTCGGGCCGGTTCGACGTGGCGCACGGTGCGCCCGTGCACATCGGCAACCCGGGCGCGATCGGCATTGCCGACATCGCGCGCCCGGACTATGGCGATGCGGTTCGCATCGAAGACGATGAAGTCCCCATCTTCTGGGCCTGCGGCGTGACGCCGCAGTGGGTGGCGCAGAAGAGCCGCTTGCCCCTGTGCATCACCCATGCGCCGGGCAAGATGTTCGTGACCGACTTGAAGGGCTAGTCTCGCCCGCGAGGAGATATCGATGAAGGCTTTTTTGATTGCCGCGCTCGTCGCGGCAGGGGCGGCGCACGCCCAAAATTCGCCCGTGACGTGGAAGCTTGCGACCGGTTATCGCGCCGAGTCCTTCCACACGCAGAACATCGTGCAGTTTGCGCAGGACGTGGAGCGCGCGACAAAGGGGCGACTGAAGATCGACGTGCACCCGAACAACGAATTGTTCAAGCTCGGCGACATCTTCGGTGCGACGTCGGCCGGCAAGGTGCAGGCGGGCGAGACGATCATGGCGGCGCTGGTGAAGGACATGCCCATTGCCGGAGCGGATTCGATTCCCTTCGTCGTCGCCAGCTATTCGGATGCGCAGCGCATGTGGCAACTGCAGCGGCCACTCGTCGAGCAGCACTTCGGCGAGAAGGGCCTGAAGGTTCTCTACGCAGTGCCGTGGCCGCCGCAAGGCCTGTACAGCAACAAGCCGATCGACAAGGCAGCGGACTTCGCGGGCACGAAGATGCGAACTTACAACCAGACGACGGTGCGCATCGCCGAATACATGAAGGCAAAGCCGGTGGATGTCTCCATGGTGGATGTCTACAAGGCGCTGAGCGAAGGCCGCATGGACAACATGATCACGTCGGCCGTGACGGGCGTGGAAAACAAGGTGTGGGGCCCGATCAAGTACTACTACGAGATCAACGCGTGGTTCCCGAAGAACATCGTGTTCGTGAACGCGAAAGCCTTCAATGCGCTCGGGCCGGCGCAACAGCAGGCCGTGATGAAGGCAGCCGGCGAAGCGGAAAGCCGCGGGTGGGCGATGAGCCAGGCGGCAATGACGGAAGCAACTGACGAGCTGCGCGCGCACGGCATCAAGGTCGATCGCGCCGGCCGCGAGTTCGACAGCGAGATCAAGCGCCTGGGAGAAAAATTTGCCCGGGAATGGATACGATCCGTGGGTAACGAAGCCAATCGAATCTTCGTGCCCTACTACACACAGTGAACGAAGACTAGAAACATGCAATCGACTTCCCATCCAAGCGCGCGCTGGCAATTCTGGATCGACCGCGGCGGCACGTTCACCGACATCGTGGCGAAGAAGCCCGACGGCTCGCTCCTGACGCACAAGCTCCTGTCGGAAAACCCCGAGCAGTATCGCGATGCGGCCGTGGCCGGCATCCGGTTCCTGCTCGGACTGAAGCCCGGTGAGCCGGTGACGCCGGAACTGGTGGAGTCGGTGAAGATGGGCACGACGGTCGCCACCAACGCGCTGCTCGAACGCAAGGGCGAGCTGACATTGCTCGTCACCACGCAGGGCTTTCGCGACGCACTGCGTATCGCTTACCAGAATCGGCCGAGACTTTTCGACCGCAACATCGTCCTGCCGGAGCTGCTCTATTCGCAGGTGATCGAGGCGCATGAGCGCGTCGGCGCGGATGGGGATGTCGTGCAGAAGCTCGACGAATCGCATCTGCGCGATGCGTTGAAGAAGGCTTACGCGAGCGGGCTGCGCAGTGTCGCGATCGTGTTCATGCACGGCTATCGGTTCACCGAGCACGAAAAGATTGCGGAGCGTCTCGCGCGCGACATCGGTTTCACGCAAATCAGCACCTCGCACGGCACGAGTCCGATGATGAAGTTCGTCAGCCGCGGTGACACGACAGTGGTCGATGCGTATCTTTCGCCGATCCTGCGCCGCTACGTCGAGCAGGTGGCCGGCGAGATGCCCGGCGTGAAGCTCTTCTTCATGCAATCGTCGGGCGGGCTCACGGACGCGCATGCATTCCAGGGCAAGGACGCGATTCTCTCGGGGCCCGCGGGCGGCATCGTCGGAATGGCGCGCACCGCGCAACTGGGCGGACATCAAAAGGTGATCGGCTTCGACATGGGCGGAACATCCACCGACGTGTCGCACTTCGCAGGCGAGTTCGAGCGCGAATTCGAAACGCAAGTGGCCGGCGTTCGCATGCGCGCGCCGATGATGAGCATCCACACCGTCGCCGCGGGCGGCGGATCGATCCTGGAATTCGACGGCTCGCGGTTTCGCGTGGGCCCGCAAAGCGCGGGCGCGAATCCGGGCCCGGCGAGCTACCGGCGTGGCGGCCCGCTGGCGGTGACGGACGCGAACGTGATGGTCGGCAAGATCCAGCCGCGATACTTTCCGAAGGTGTTCGGGCCGAAGGCCGACGAGTCGCTGAGCGCCGAGGTCGTCGAGCGGAAGTTCAACGAGCTTGCAAGCCGCACCGGCCGCAGCGCCGAGGTCGTCGCGGAAGGCTTCATCAACATCGCCGTGCAGCAGATGGCGAACGCGATCAAGAAGATCTCGGTCGCGCGCGGCTATGACGTGACGCGCTACACGCTGCAGTGCTTCGGCGGTGCGGGCGGGCAGCACGCGTGCCTCGTTGCGGATGCGCTCGGCATGAGTCGCGTGTTCGTGCATCCGCTTGCAGGCGTGTTGTCCGCCTACGGCATGGGTCTGGCGGACCAGAACGTGATTCGCGAACAGGCGATCGAGCTGCCGCTCACGCAAGGCAACCTGCCGCTCGTTGCAGAGAAGCTCGAGGCGCTTGCGAAAGCTGCGCAGGCGGAGCTCGAAAAGCAGCAGGCCAATTCGGGTGAGGTGAAGGTGCACCACCGCGTGCACGTGCGCTACGAAGGCAGCGATTCCGCGCTGGTCGTGCCCTTCGGCGATCTCGCGACGATCATCGGCGGCTTCGAGGCTGCGTATCGCCAGCGCTTTGCCTTCCTCATGCAAGGCAAGGGGATGATGGTCGAGGCCGTGTCGGTTGAAGCAATCGTGCCGGGTGACGCACCCACGGAGCCGCGCCTTGCGATGAATCCGATGCGAGAGGCGCCCCGCCGCGAAACGGTGAAGATGTTTTCGGGCGGCCAGTGGCACGATGCAGCTCTGGTCGTGCGAGAGGATTTGCAGCCGGGCGACATCATCGCCGGCCCCGCGATCATCGCCGAGAAGAATGCGACCACTGTGGTCGAGCCCGGCTGGGAAGCGCAGCTCACGGCGCTCGATCACATCGTGCTGGAGCGGCGGGTGCCGCGTACGCAGCGCTTCGCGGCAGGCACACGAGTCGACCCGGTGCTGCTGGAGGTGTTCAACAATCTCTTCATGAACATCGCCGAGCAGATGGGCCTGCAACTGCAGAACACCGCGTACTCGGTGAACATCAAGGAGCGGCTGGATTTCTCGTGCGCGCTGTTCGACGCAGAGGGCAACCTCATCGCCAATGCGCCGCACATGCCGGTGCACCTCGGCTCGATGGGCGAATCGATCAAGACGGTGATCCGGGAGAACACGGGCCGCATGTCGCCCGGCGATGTGTACGTGCTCAACGACCCGTATCACGGCGGCACGCACCTGCCCGATGTCACGGTGATCACGCCGGTGTACCTGGCCGCGAGTTCTTCGGACAAGCCGCTCTTCTACGTGGGCTCACGCGGCCACCATGCAGACATCGGCGGCACCACGCCGGGCTCGATGCCGCCCTTCTCGACGCTGATCGAGGAGGAGGGCGTGCAGATCGACAACGTGAAGCTCGTCGATCGCGGCGTGCTGCGCGAAGCCGAGATGATCGCGCTGCTCGAAAGCGGCAAGTACCCGAGCCGCAATCCCGCGCAGAACATGGCGGACCTGAAGGCGCAGATCGCGGCCAACGAAAAAGGCGTGCAGGAGCTGCGCAAAATGGTCGAGCAGTTCGGGCTCGATGTGGTGCAGGCCTACATGAAGCACGTGCAGGACAACGCCGAGGAATCCGTGCGGCGCGTGATCACGAAATTGAAGGACGGCCGCTTCACGCTGCCGCTGGACAACGGCGCGCAGATCACGGTGGCGATCCGCGTGAACGCCAAGGACCGCAGTGCCGAGATCGATTTCACCGGCACGTCCGAGCAGCAGGTGAACAACTTCAATGCGCCGACGGCCGTGTGCATGGCGGCGGTGCTGTATGTGTTCCGAACATTGGTCGACGATGAGATTCCGCTGAACGCGGGGTGCCTGAAGCCGCTGAAGGTGATCATCCCGAAGCATTCGATGCTCAACCCCGATCCGCCGGCGTCCGTCGTTGCGGGCAACGTGGAGACGTCGATGTGCATCACGAACACGCTGTACGGT
>DATJJL010000394.1:0-2701 GCA_035492155.1 Ramlibacter sp.
GCCGACCATCAAGCCCATGACGGCATTGGGCGGAATGCCCAGAGTGAGCAGCGTGATGAACGACGTCTGCGCGCCCGCGTTGTTGGCGGATTCGGGCGCGGCGACGCTGCGGATGTTGCCCTTGCCGAAATCGACTTCGCCTCCGCGAATCGGCATCGCCTTTTCGATGGCATGCGATGCGATGGACGCGAGCAACGCGCCGCCGCCGGGCAGCACACCGAGCACGGAGCCGAGGACCGTGCCGCGCAGCACGGCGGGCGTCATCGCCTTGATGTCGTCTTTGGTCGGCAGCAATTTGCCGATCGGTGCGACGACATCGCGTGGTGGCTGCGGGCGCTCGAGGTAGCTGATGACTTCGCCGTACGCGAAGACGCCCATCGCGAGGATCGCGAAGAAGCGCGAGCTGTCGGCGAGCGCGGGCGATCCGAAGGTGAAGCGGTTCAGGCCCGTCGCGACATCGCTACCAACGAGGCCGAGCAACAACCCGAGCACCACCATCGCAAGCGCCTTCGCGATCGGCCCCGACGCCAGCACCACCACACCCACCAGTGCCGCCACCATGAGCGAGAAATATTCGGCGGGGCCGAACTGGAAGGCGAGCACTGCCACCGGATAAGCGCAGATGGCGACGATCAACGTGCCGACACTGCCCGCGAAGAAAGACCCGATGCCCGCCGCTGCAATCGCCGCACCCGCGCGCCCTTGCAGCGCCATTTGATGCCCGTCGATGCACGTGACCACCGACGACGATGACCCTGGGCGGTTCGCGAGGATCGCCGCCGTCGAGCCGGAGTACTGCACGCCGTAGTAGACGCCCGCCATCAGCATCAGCGATGCGGCGGGCGGCATCGCATGCGCCGCAGGCAAGAGCATCGCGATGACGGCCGCAGGGCCGATGGCCGGCAGCACGCCGACGAGCGTGCCCAGCACGCAGCCGAAGAAGCAATACAGCAGTGCGGCCGGCGTGAGCGCCGTGCCGAAGCCCAGGGCGAGGTTCGAAAGCAGGTCCACTCAGTGCGTTGTGAACGAGGGCCACATCCACAGATCGAGGCCCAGGTCGAGGACGAACACGAGCCAGCAGGACAGCGCGAGCGCCACCGCGAGCGCAACAACTTCCTTCCACGCGAGACGGCCGGCCGCGAGCGATGCGAAGAAGGTGAGCACCGCGACCGAAACCGCGAGCCCCAAGGGCGGCAGGCCCAGCGACGGCACGCCCGCGATCGATGCGCCGAAAAGCACGTTGGCCAGGGTGACGAAGCCGAGCGGCCGCCATGCCCATTCGCCGACAGGATCGCCGTCTTCCGTTTCGAGCACGAGCGCGCCGAACGTGATGAAGGCGCCGAGCGACGCGAGCACGATGCCCAGCGCAAGCGGGAAATAGCCGGGCCCCATGTTCGCGGCACGGCCGACGTGCAAGGTGGTCGCGCCCCACGTGAACGCGACGCCCAGTGCCAGGAACATGAGGCCGGAGAAAAAGTCGCGCTCGCTCTTGATCTTCATCGCGCGCCTTCCGTCAGTCGAGCGGCGGCGTCGCGGTGAGCACTTCCTCGAGCGTGGTCAACCCCTCCGCCACGCGCAGTGCACCAGCGAGACGCAGCGGCCTCATGCCGTCGGTCACCGCCTGCCGGCGCAGCGCATCGATGGACGGCTCGCCGATCACCTTGTCCTTGAACGTCTCGCTGACGGTGAGCAGTTCATACAAGCCTGTGCGGCCGAGAAAGCCCGTCATGCGGCAATCGACGCAGCCCACCGGTTTGTAGGGCTGCCAGGTGCCGGTGATCTTCCACGGCTTCACGACGGTGTCGATCTCGTGACGCGACGCCTTGTCGTCGGCCTCGCGGCACTGCTTGCACAGCGTGCGAACGAGCCGCTGCGCCAGCACGCCGGTCACCGTTGCGTTGATCAGGTAGCCAGGGATGCCGAGTTCCAGCAGGCGAGTGATGGCAGAAGGCGCGTCGTTCGTGTGCAGCGTGGAGAACACCAGGTGCCCCGTGAGCGCCGCCTGCACCGCCATGTTGGCCGTGTCGAGGTCGCGGATTTCGCCGACCATGATGATGTCCGGGTCCTGGCGCATCAGCGCGCGCAGGCCTTCCGCAAAACCGAAATCGAGCTGCGTCTGCACCTGCGTCTGGTTGAACGAAGGCTCGATCATTTCGATCGGGTCTTCGACCGTGCTCACGTTCACTTCCTCGGTCGCGAGGCGCTTGAGCGTGGAGTAAAGCGTCGTCGTCTTGCCCGAGCCCGTGGGCCCGGTGACCAGGACGATGCCGTAAGGCCGTTTGACGAGGCCTTCCCAGCGCTGCGCATCATGGTTCGAGAAACCGAGCGCATCGAGATCCTTCACTGCCGTGTCCGGATCGAAGATGCGCATCACCATCTTTTCGCCGAAGGCCGTGGGCAATGTGGACAGGCGCATTTCGACTTCGTCGCCGCGCGGGTTGCGCGTCTTGATGCGTCCGTCCTGCGGCCGGCGCTTTTCGACGACGTCCATGCGGCCGAGCAATTTCACGCGCGCGATCATCGCGTTGAGCACGCCCATAGGCATCTGGTAGACGGGATGCAAAACGCCGTCGATGCGAAAGCGGATCACGCCTTGTTCGCGCCGCGGCTCCATGTGGATGTCGCTCGCACGTTGGTCGAAAGCGTAGTTCCAGAGCCAGTCGACCACCTGCACGACGCCTTGGTCATTCGCATCGAGCTG
>DATJJL010000395.1:0-9521 GCA_035492155.1 Ramlibacter sp.
TCGATCGGATCGAACTTGGGCGGCCGCGGTTCGCGCAGCTGCTGCTCGACCTTCTTGGTGTGATTCAACGTGGCGACGGCCTGCCGCGCCAGCGCCAGCGCATGCATGTCGTTCTGCGCCAGATGGTCGGCCACGCCCGACAGGCGCGTGTGCACGTCGCCACCGCCGAGGTCTTCGGCCGACACGATCTCGCCGATCGCCGCTTTCACCAGCGGCGGGCCGCCCAGGAAGATCGTGCCCTGGTTCTTCACGATGATGGTCTCGTCGCTCATCGCCGGGACGTACGCCCCGCCCGCGGTGCCCGAGCCCATCACCACGGCGATCTGCGCGATGCCCTGCGCGCTCATGTTCGCCTGGTTGTAGAAGATGCGGCCGAAGTGATCGCGATCGGGGAACACATCGTCCTGGTTCGGCAGGTTCGCGCCGCCACTGTCCACGAGGTAAATACACGGCAGGCGGTTCTGCATCGCGATCTCCTGCGCGCGCAGGTGCTTCTTCACCGTCATCGGGTAGTAGGTGCCGCCCTTCACCGTGGCGTCGTTGCACACGATCATGCAGTCCACACCCGATATACGGCCGATGCCCGCGACGATGCCGGCACACGGCGCGTCGCCGTTGTACATGTCGTACGCAGCGAGCGGCGCGATCTCGAGGAAGGGCGTGCCGGGGTCGAGCAGCATCTGCACGCGGTCGCGCGGCAGCAGCTTGCCGCGCGCGGTGTGTTTGGCACGCGCTGCTTCGCCGCCTCCGGCCGCCGCCTTCGCGACTTGCGCGGCGAGGTCGTCGACCTGCGCCTGCATCGCCTGTGCGTTGGACTGGAATTCGGCGGAACGCGGGTTGAGTTGTGTCTCGAGGATCGGCATGCGCCATCGTAAGTCCGCAGGCCCTCCAGCGGCCATCCGCACTGCACCGCAGCCCGGCCACGCCGGTTGCAAATCGTGCCATGTAAACTCACATCCGCGATGCCTGCCCACAAACCCGCCGCGGCCACCCCCATGGCCTTCGCACGCGCGATCTCCGCAGCGATGGCGCGCGGCGGCCTGAATCCGGCCGAAGCGCTCAAGCAGGCACAGATCACGCCATCGCGTCTTGCGCAGGCAGAGGCACGCATCACCTCGTTGCAGATGGAGGTGCTCTCCGGCGCGGCGATGCAGGCGCTCGACGACGAGGGGCTCGGCGCCTTCAGCCGAAAGCTGCCCTGGGGCAGCTACGGCATGCTGGCGCGCGCGTCGCTGTCGTCGCCGAACCTGGGCGTCGCCATCAAGCGGTGGTGCCGTCATCACAGCCTCATCACCGGCGACATCCATCTGCAGTTGCTGCAGCAAGGCGACAGCTGCGCGATCGCGATCGAAGAACGCGCGAACCTGGCTCGCCATGGTGCGGCCGCGCGCGAGTTCTGCCTGGTGCATGTGCTGCGCAACATCCACGGCCTCGCTTGCTGGTTCGTCGATTCGCGCATCCCCTTGCAAGGCGCGCGGTTTCCCTTTCCCGCCCCGCCGCACGCCGAGGCGTATCGCTTCATGTTTCCCGGCGGGCCGCTCACGTTCGATGCGAGCGAAGCCGCGATCGCGTTCGATGCGCGCTATCTGCAGCTGCCGCTGCGCCGCGACGAGAAGGCGCTGCGCCAGATGCTCAAGCGCGCCTTGCCGCTCACGGTGCTGCAATACCGGCGAGACCGCTTGCTCGTCGAACAGGTGCGGCAAGCGCTGGTCACTCACGCCGAAGCCGCCCACAGCGCAGACCAGATCGCGAAGCTGCTGCACATGTCCGCGCGGACGCTGCATCGCCAGTTGAAGGACGAAGGTGCGAGCCTTCAACAGCTGAAGGACGAGACCCGCCGCGAGCGCGCGAGCGATCTTCTCTTTCGCACCGACCGGCCGATCAAGCAGGTGGCTTCGGCGGTGGGCTTTCGAAACGAGAAGAGTTTTATCCGCGCCTTTCGCCAGTGGACGGGCTCGAGCCCTGCGGAATTTCGGGCTCAGCGGTAAGTACCGATAAGTTCACGCGTGGCCCGATCACCGCGCTTCGGGCCGGATTCCTACACGCGCCATCCGGCCGCGCCCGGACGATGCAGGCAAAGGAGTCACACATGAAGTTCGCTCTTCTCTGCGCCGCAGCGGCATTGGTCGCTGCGCCGGCCTTCGCCGACGAACTCGTGGCCAGCAACGGGCAAGACCAGGTTCGCCTTTCCGACAAGCCGTGTTCCAACGAGCAGGTGCTCGGCCGGCTCACACCGAAATTGCGCGACCAGATGAAAGACGCCAGTGCCGTCGTCGATGGCCAGAACTTTCGCGCCTGCTGGATCGTGGACGGTGACGCGGCGCACCTGCTTTATGAAGACGGCGACCAGGGCCTGATCCCGCTCGCCGACTTCAAGCAGCCGACGTCGACCTGACACCTGCCGCCGTTCAGGCGGCTTGCTGCGCGAGCACCTTCTTCACGCGCTCGTCCGCCTGCATGCGCGCGTAATGCGCGCCGGCCTTCGGGTATTGCGCGACGTCGATGCCGTGGCCCTTGAGCCATCCCGCGAGCGTGAACAGGTACGGGTCGCTGATGCTGAACTGATCGCCCAGCACCCACGGGCCGCGCAGCATCTCGCGCTCGATCAGGTCGAAGCAATCGGCCATGTTCTGCTGCACCTTCGCGGCCATGGCGGCTTGCGCCTGCTCATCGTCGGCCCAGCGTGCGCCGCGCCGCTTGTGCGCATGATTCACGTGGACTGTTGAGCAGAGGTAAGTGTTGAACTCGTTCACCTTGCCGAGCAGGAACGGGTCGTCGAGCGGCGCGAGTTTCGCCTTTGGATGCGCCTGCGCGATGTATTGCAGGACCGCCGGCGTCTCGGTGATGACGCCGCGATCCGTCACCAGCGCAGGCACGCGGCCCTTCGGGTTGATACGCAGGTACTCGGGCGAGCGCTGCTCCTGCTTGCCGAAATCGAGGCGCACGGCCTCGTAATCGGCGCCCGCGCATTCGAGGGCGATGTGGGACGCGAGCGCGCAGGTGCCGGGGGCGTAATAGAGCTTGAGCATGGTGTGATGATAGACACGCCGCCCGCGGTTCAGCGACGTGCCCGCATCACAGCGACAGCAGCCGCTCGAAGAACGAGCGATAACGCCGCAGCGCCACGCGCATGCTCTCGGTCGACGCGGGCTGGTCGTCCGATCCCATGGCTTGCGATTCGATCTCGCTTCGCTGCCGCGAAAAGCCGTCTGCGAGGTCTTTGAGCACCTGTTCGACGAGCTGGTCGGCACGCTGCACGGCCTGGCCGGGACTGTCGACGAAAGCAGCCTGGACGTTGGCCCATTCGAGGCGCATGTCATCGGCCCGTTGCCGGTCGAACAGAGGCGCGAGCTGTTGATGCTCCAAGCCTGCGTCCATTTCGTTGCGCGGCATTCCCGGAATGCCGCGATCTGCAAGTTCTTCGCGTTCGCGGCTCATGACGTCACCTTCGCTTCCTCGCGCTCGTCGCGTGTTTCGAGCAGTTCGCCGAACAGCGCGCGCATGTGGATCAGCCCCTGGCGCTGCGCTTCGGTATCGGCCTGGCCGCGCGCGTCGCGAAGCGCGATGTCATGGGCAGCGCGGTAGTGGTCGACAAGCTCCGGGTGATGCACCGAGATGTCCGCGGCGCGCGTTTCGAAGTCGCCCATCGGATAGCCGCGCTTGTGCATCAGCTCGCGAACGAGCGCATCGGCGCCGGCGAGCGAGCCTTTCGGCTCGTCGACGAAGCGCGCCTGCAGTGACGTCCAGTCGCGGTGGAAGCGCGAAGCGTCTTCACGCGACAGCGGCACGATCTCGAGCTTTTCGACCCGGTGCTGCCGATCGCGCAACTCCTGTTCTGCCTTGCCGCGGCTTCCCATCTTCTCGACGGTGCGGCGGTATTCGGGCCCGAAGTGCTTTTCGAGCACGTGCGTCTGGTGACGGCGCCAGTGCAACGCAAGCGCCAGGGCGACGAGCGCGATCAGGATGATCGCGATCACCATCATGTTGCCGTCCATGACCATGTTGTTCTCCCAGTGGATGATGTGGGAACAACTTAAGTCCGTGCCGAACGCGCCCGTGTCGGAGGTACGACCGCCTGGTTGAAGGAACTGCCGCCTGAGCGGGTGCCGTCAGGCTTCGCGGCTGGCGCGATCGAGCAACTCGAGCGTTGTCGCGTCGAGTTTCAGCTCGGCGGCCTTCGTGATCTCGTGCAACTGCTCGACGTTGCTCGCGCTCGCGATGGGCGCGGTGATGCCGGGCTGTGCCATCACCCACGCGATGGCGATGCGTGCTGCGGGCGCGCCGGTGCGCTTCGATGCCTCGTCCAGCGCGGCGAGAATCTTCAGGCCCCGGTCGTTCAGGTATTTCTTGACGGTGTTCGCGCCGCGTGCGCTCTTCGCTGCATCCTCGGGTGTGCGGTACTTGCCCGAGAGAAAACCGGCTGCGATGGCATAGAAGTTGATCACGCCGATGCCTTCCTTCACGCACAGCGGTTGCAGCTCTTTCTCGAAAACGGCGCGGTCGTACAAGTTGTAAAGCGGCTGCAGACTTTCGAAGCGCGGCACGCCAAGGCGCTGACTGACGCGCAACGCTTCGCCAAGGCGCACCGCCGAGTAGTTCGATGCCCCGATCGCGCGGACCTTGCCCGCTTCGACGAGTTTCGCGAAAGCTTCGAGCGTCTCTTCGAGCGGCGCCGCTTCGTCGTCCTTGTGTGCTTGATAGAGATCGATCTGCTCGACGTTCAGGCGCCGCAGCGAATCTTCCGCCGCTTGCGCAATCCACTTCGCGGACAAGCCGCTCTTGCCCTCGCCCATGTCGAAGCCGACCTTGGTCGCGATCACGACCTTGTCGCGGCGGCCGCCTTGCTTCAACCACTTGCCGATCACCGTTTCGGATTCGCCGCCCGAATGCCCCGGCGCCCAGCGCGAATACACGTCGGCGGTGTCGATGAAGTTGAAGCCCGCGTCGACCCATGCATCGAGGATCGAGAACGACCTGCGCTCGTCGGCGGTCCATCCGAAGACGTTGCCGCCCAGGCAGATGGGAGAAACGGAAAGGCCGCTTGCGCCCAGTTGTCGATAGTTCATGGCGACATTCTCGGCGAATAGCCCGCGTAACCGGGGCAGTCACCGTCATCCCGATGAGCTCGCGTCCTACGCTTTCACGCGTTATCACACAATTAACATCCGCGCATGGACGAGCAAGCGAGGGACGCGTTCACCGCATGGAAGGAAGCCGACGCCAGGGCGCGCGGCGCCGAGGTGCGTCTTGCCCTGGCATGGGACGACTACTTCGCACGTCGCGGCGAACCACCGGCACGCGAACTGGTCGGTGAAGTCTCGCGCCTGCGGGTCGAGGCCAACGACAAACTCACTGCTGCGATGCGAACGATGCGCGAGAGCGCCCGCAGCACCGAAAGGCCCTTGGCGCGCTAGCGTCCTACAGCCGGACGTTCCAGGTCTCCGTAGATTGGTGCGGATCCCAACACGGAAGGAATCTCATGCCCAGCCCCAAGGACAAGGCCAAAGCGACAGGCGACACACACCTGCCGGAAATCGAATCGGAAGACCTGCCGCTGGACGACGCCCATCCCGAGGGCACCGACCAGGAAGGCGAAGGCGATCCCCCGCGCGGCGAACGCGACGCGGGAGTGGTCAAGAAGGACGACGAGCCCGCCTAGAAGATGCTTTCCTTGACGAGCAGCACGTCGCCAGGGCGGACCGGGTCGGTGAGTTTCGGCGACAGCTCGACCACCTTGCCATCCGTTCCGGTGCGCGTGAGTTCGAGCCGGCTCTGGCTGCCGCGCGGCGTGATGCCGCCGCCTGCCGCGATTGCCTGCATCACCGTCATTCCGCGCTCGACGCGGTAATGCCCGGGCTTTTGCGCCTCGCCGTAGATGTAATACATCGGCGCCTTCGAAACATAGATCGTGTCGCCCGGTGCGACGAGCACGTCGTCGTTGCTGCCCTTGCCGGCAAAAAGCTGCGCGACGTCGATCGACTTGCGAAACGGCTTCTTGTTGCGGATGCCGGAGACGACGACCACGTCGTCGCCTTGCGCGGTGATGCCGCCTGCAGCCGCAACCATGTCGCTCACGCGCACGTTCATCGCCTCCAGCGGGAAGCGGCCGGGTTTGTTCACCTGGCCCAGCACCGCGACCTGGCTGCCGCGCACCTGGGTGATGTTGATGTTGACCTGCGGCGCCTTGAGGATGTTGCGGTGCTTCAGCGCCTGGGCGATGCGCGACTCGGCATCGGGCACCGTGAGGCCGCCGATTTCGATGCGTCCCACCAGCGGGTAGTTGATGACCCCGCTTTCCGACACACGCGCTTCGAGCGAGAGGTCGGGGCTTTGATAGACCTGCACCTTGATCGAATCGCCGGGACCCAGGCGGTAATCGCCGGGCTTTTCCTGCGCGGCCGTCGCAACTTCGGCTTGTTTCTGCTGCGCCTTCTTGTGTGCCGATGCGTGCGCCTTCGCATGCCTGGCAGGCGGCGTTTCCGCGCACGCGATGCCGGCGGCGGCAGCGATCGCAGCGATGGCAGCGGCGCGGATGAACCTGTTTCTCATGAGCACGTCTCCCTTCGAGTTCAGCGTGGCTCATGCTCGCCGCGCCGGGCCGGCACGGCAATGGCTCGATCGAACTACTTGAGGAACTGCAAGCCCCAGGCAATCACGCCAAGGATGAAGAACCCCAATGCGATCGCCCAGAGGATCGCCGCGACCAGCGAGTAGGGGCGCGGGTCGTCGCCATGCCTTGCGAACAGCGCCCCGGCAAGGGCGCACACCAGCGCCATGACGAAGGGGACGATCTGGGCAGGAGTGATGTCGCTCATGGATGACCTGCTCCGGCGGAATCGGTACGCCATCCTTGCGCACCTGCGCCGCAACAGGTGTCGGACGGGGCCGCGAACGCTGGTTTTCCCCGAGGCAGCCGAAGCGTCGCTGTTTTATGTTTGCATGCTCACGTTTTTTTCACCAACCCGAAGGACTCCCCCATGAAACGCTTTTCCAAGCTCGCGCTGGCAGGCGCGGCTGCCGCGCTTTTCGCATCGGCAGCCGGCGCGGCATCGAACGAAGTCGTCATCGGCGACATCGACGACCTGTCGGGCGTGTATGCGGACGTGATCGGCCAGGGCGGCATCGAGGCCGCACGCATGGCGATCGCGGATTTCGGCGGCCGCGTGCTCGGCAGGAAAATCGTCCTGCTGACCACCGACCACCAGAACAAGCCCGACATCGGCGCCGCGAAGTTCCGCGAGTGGGCCGACACGAACGGACTGAACATGGTGCTGGGCGGCTCCAACACCGGCGTGAGCATCGCGATGTCCAAGGTCGCCGCCGAGAAGAAGGTGCCCTTTATCGCGATCGGCGCGGCCGGCGCCTCGCTCACCAACAAGGACTGCACACCGTACAGCGTGCACTACGCGTACGACACCACGTCGCTCGCCAACGGCACCGCTTCGGTGATCACCAAGCAGGGCGGCAAAACCTGGTTCTTCCTCACGGCCGACTACGCCTTCGGCTACCAGTTGCAGGACGCAGCGACGAAGGTGATCGAGGCGAACGGCGGCAAGGTGGTCGGCTCGGTGCGCGTGCCGCTCGCCGCATCGGACTTCTCGTCCTTCCTCTTGCAGGCGCAGTCCTCCAAGGCGCAGATCCTGGGCTTGTCGAACGCGGGCAACGACTTCACCAATTCGCTGAAGGCCTCGATGGAGTTCGGTATCGGCAAGACGATGAAGCCCGCGGCGCTGCTGGCTTTCATCAGCGACATCCACAGCCTGGGCCTGAAAAACGCGCAGGGCCTGTACCTCACGACCGGCTGGTACTGGGACCAGGACGACAAGGCCCGCGCGTGGTCGAAGCGCTACTTCGAGAAGATGAAGAAGGAGCCGACGATGAACCAGGCGGCGTACTACTCGGCGACGCTGCATTACCTGAACGCCGTGAAGGCCGCGGGCACGACCGATGCCGACAAGGTGATGGCGCAGATGCGCAAGGCGAAGATCAACGACATGTTCGCGACGAACGGCTACATCCGCGAAGATGGCGTGATGATCCACGACATGTACGTCATGCAGGTGAAAACGCCTGCCGAGTCGAAGTACCCGTGGGACTACTACAAGCTGGTCAAGAAGATGGGCGGCGAGGAGGCGTTCGGTTCGCTGGCCGGGTCGACCTGCCCGCTGGTGAAGAACAACCACTGAAGAGCCGCTGACCGTGGAGGCAGGGCATGGTCGTGTAGGCCATGCCCTGCGGCATCAGGCGCCCCGAGCCGATCCACGCGCAATCCCGCAGTCGCAGACTGGACGTACACCGCGTGCTTCCAAGCGCGGCATGGAGGATTGCAATGAAAGCGTTGTACCTGATCGCCGGTATCGCCACGGCAGCACTGCTGGGGGGATGCACGGTCTACGAACCGGCCACTTACAGCTACACCACACCGTCGCCTCGCGTGGCTTACGTGACGCCGGCGCCGACATACGTCGCGCCGTCGTATATCGTGGTTCAGTAAGGCCGGCCTGAAAAGCGGGCGCGATGTTCATGCGCATCGCGTTCGCCAATCGCCTCTCCTTACTTCTGCGCGGTTGCCGCGTACTTCGTCCGCAACTCGCGCTTGAGTAGTTTGCCGCTCGGGTTCTTGGGCAGTGCGTCGGTGAACACCACGCGCTTCGGTGCCTTGAACCCGGCCATGTGCTTGTTGCAGTGATCGATGACGTCCTGCTCGGCCAATTGCCGGCCCTGCTTGACGACCACGACCGCGCACACTGCCTCGACCCACTTCGGGTCGGGCACACCGATCACGGCGACCTCGCTCACGCCGGGAAGGCGATAAATCATCTCTTCGACCTCGCGGCTTGCGACGTTCTCACCCCCGGTCTTGATCATGTCCTTCTTGCGATCGACCACCGTGATGAAACCTTCTTCGTCGATGGTCGCGAGATCGCCCGAATGGAACCAGCCGCCCGCGAAGGCGGCTTTCGTTTTCTCCTCGTCGTGAAAGTAGCCCAGCATGAGGTGCGGGCTGCGATGCACGATCTCTCCGACCTCGCCCGGCTTCACGTCGCGCATCTCGTCGTCGACCACGCGTGTCTCCACGTTGAGCACCGCGCGGCCGCATGAGCCCGGCTTGCGCAGCTGGTCGTCGGGGCCGAGCATGGTGGCGAGCGGCGCGATCTCCGTTTGGCCGTAGAGGTTCCAGAAGCCCACCTGCGGCAGGCGCTGCTTCAGCTCCTTGAGCACTTCCACCGGCATGATCGACGCGCCGTAATAGCCCTTGCGCAGCGACGAGAGATCGGTGCCGTCGAATAACGGCGAGCGCAGCAGCGCAATCCACACGGTCGGCGGCGCGAAAAAGCTCGTGATGCGATGTTTCGCGATCAGCGGCAGCAGGTTGTCCGGCGTGGGCTTGGCAGTGACGATGCTGGTCGCACCGACATAGATCGCCGGCCCGAGGAACACATCGAGCTGCGCGCAGTGATAAAGCGGCAGCGCATGCAGCATCACATCGCCCGCGGAGATGCTGGCGTCCACGGCGCAGC
>DATJJL010000396.1:0-15998 GCA_035492155.1 Ramlibacter sp.
CTCAATCATCGCCTGCTGATTCCCAAATACGCGGCCAAGAGCGATGCAGTCATCGCGGTGTCCGAAACCACTCGCGAGCACGTGATGAAGTATCTGGACGTGCCCGGCGAGCGCGTCCATACGATCTACTCAGGACTGAGCGATGTGTTTCACCAATCGCAGGATCGCGAACAGCTCGAAGCTGCGCGCCGCCGCTTCAGTCTGCCGCCGCGGTTTCTGCTTTACTGCGGCGCTGTTTACCCGCCCAAGAACTTCACGCGGCTCATTCAGGCGTACGCCAAGGTCGGGCCGTCGCGCGGCGTGCCGTTGGTGATCGCGGGCGGCAGCAATCGCTTCCTGTCTGCGCACGAGTTGCTGGAGCCGCAGCGCCAGGGCATCAGCGACTGGGTCCACGGGATCGGCTGGCTCGACAACGCCGACTTGCCCGCCGTGTATCGGCTCGCCGAGGGTCTGCTGCTGCCGTCCCTGTACGAGTCGGTCGGGATGCCCGTCATGGAGGCAATGGCCTGCGGCTGTCCCACGCTCACCGCCAATCGGTACGGAACGCTCGAGCTTGCCGAAGGCGCCGCGGTGCTCGTCGATCCTGACTCGGTCGACGACATCGCCGCGGGCATCGTCCGCCTGCTGGAGGATCAGCCACTACGCGCCGAGCTGCGCGCCGCCGGCCTGAAGCGCGCCGAGCAATTCACCTGGCAGCGGACTGCAGCCGAAGTGATGGACGTGCTCGAGTCGTTGCCTCGCATGCGTGCCACGGACACGACGACCGACACGATGCAACCGCACGCCTCCTGACGGAGATAAGACAGCGACGACGACGAGCGTTTAAGCTTGCGTCAATGAAGTTCTGTCCCTCTTGCGGCCAACCGGTCGAGATGAAGGTCCCGGAAGGCGACCACCTGCCCCGCGCCGTCTGCACGGCGTGCGGCACGATCCACTACGACAATCCGCGGATCATCGCCGGCTGTGTCATCGAAGTGGACGGCAAGATCCTGATGTGCAAACGGGCGATCGAGCCGCGTCACGGCTTCTGGACCATCCCCGCCGGCTTCATGGAGAACGGCGAGTCCGTGCAACAGGGCGCGGCGCGCGAAGCAATGGAGGAAGCCCTCGCGCACGTGCAGATCGGCTCGCTGCTCGCGATCGTCAGCGTGCTGCGCGCTCACCAGGTTCACATCATGTTTCGCGCGCGGCTCGATCCGGCGCATCCGCAGTTCGGCATCGGACCGGAGAGCCTGGAGTCGCGGCTGTACGCCGAGTCGGAAATTCCGTGGCCGGAGGTCGCCTTTCTCAGCGTCGAGTTCGCTCTGCGCCGCTACCTCGAAGACCGCCGCAACGGCGTGGAACGGCTGCATTTCCGCACGATCGACTGGCGGGATGGCAAACTGGTGACCACCGATGGCTGATGGCACAATGCACGCCCCGCCAGCGGAGTAGCCGATGACCTTCGTCGTCACTGAAGCCTGCATCAAGTGCAAATACACGGACTGCGTCGAAGTGTGTCCGGTCGATTGCTTCCACGAAGGCCCGAATTTCCTGGTGATCGATCCGGAGGAGTGCATCGACTGCACGCTGTGCGAGCCGGAGTGCCCGGTCGAGGCGATTTTCTCGGAGGAAGAGCTGCCCGCGGGGCAGGAGCAGTTCCGTCAGCTCAATGCGGAGCTCGCCAAGGACTGGCCGGTGATTACCGAGAAGAAAGCGGCGCCGCCGGATGCCAAAGAGTGGGAAGGCAAGCCGGACAAGGCGAAGCTGCTGGAGCGATGAAGAGTCAGGCTCAAGCCTGACCCACAAAGAGCCCTGCCAATTGCTGTGGGTCAGGGCTTCAGCCTGACTCTCAAGAACCCTTCTTCTGCTTGGCGTCGAAGTCGTCGAGTGCTTTGACGAGCTCGGCGGGCGGCAGGTAGCCGCCGATGTACTGGCCGTTCGGCGCGAAGATCGCCGGCGTACCGCGCACACCCAGGTCTTCACCCAGCTGGAATTGTTTCGCGATCGGCGTGGCGCCGCAGTCCGGCGCCTTCACGAGCTGGCCGAGCTTCGCCTGCGTGATCGCAGTCTGGCGATCTTTCGAGCACCACACTGCTTCCATCTTGTGCCAGTCGTCGGTGTTCGGCCCAGCGCGCGGATACGCGGCGTAGCGCACCTTCACCCCGAGCTTGGTGAGTTGATCGATCTGGCTGTGGAGCTTGCGGCAGTAGCCGCACTCGACGTCGGTGAACACCGTGATCGTGTGCTTCACCACCTGCGGCGAGAACACGATGAGATCGCGATCGTCCAGCTTGGCGAGCAGCTTGACGCGCGATTTGGCACGGCTCTGCTCAGTGAGGTTGACACGCGTCTCCACGTCGTACATGTCGCCGGCGATGATGTATTTGCCGTCGGCACTCACGTACCCGACATCAGCGCCCAGCGGAAACTGCCACACGCCCGGGATCAGCGACGGCGTGATCTGGTCGATGCTGACCTCGGGGAATTTCTTCGCAATGATCGCGCGCGGGTCGCTCGGCTTGGCGGTATCGGCCTGTTTGGCCGTGTCGGCCTGTTTGGCCGTGTCGGCCTGCTTGGCTGTGTCGGCCGGTTTGGACTCGGACTGTGCCGGCTCGGCGGCGAACACGGCTGCACAGAGCATGACGGAGAGGATTCCCGTCAGCGCACGGTAGAAGAGCTGGTTCATGACGGCCTTTCGCTTGGGCGCGAAGCGCCCGACTGCCTCGTTCGACGCCGCAGCGGAGCAACGGTTCCGAAGTCTAGCAGAGCCAGCGGCCGGGACGGCCGGACGGCCCTCAGCCGCGCGGGTGGTGCTGAGCGTGCAGCTCTTTCATGCGCTCGCGCGCGACGTGGGTATAAATCTGCGTCGTGGAAAGATCGCTGTGGCCCAGCAGCATCTGCACCACGCGCAGGTCGGCGCCGTGGTTCAGCAGGTGCGTGGCGAAGGCATGACGCAACGTATGCGGCGAGAGTGCCTTCTGTACGCCCGCCTTCTGCGCGTAGCGCTTGATGATGTGCCAGAAAGCCTGGCGCGTCATTCGATCGCCGCGCCGCGTCGGGAACAGATATTCGGTCTGCCGCTCCAGCAGGATCTCGAGCCGCGGGCCGCTCGTGAACTTCTGCAGCCAGTCGACCGCCTCTTCGCCGAGCGGGATCAGACGCTCGCGATCGCCCTTGCCGACGATGCGCAGCACGCCCTGATTCATGTTGACCTGGCTCGACTTCAGGTTCACGAGCTCCGACACGCGCAGCCCGGTCGCATACAGCACTTCGAGCATCGAGCGGTCGCGATTGCCGAGCGGATCGTCGACCTCCGGCGCGGCCAGCAGCGCTTCGACTTCCTCTTCGGTGAGCGACTTCGGCAGCGAGCGGCCGATCTTCGGCATGGCGATCTGCGCCGTCGGATCTTCCTTGATCGCGCCCTCGCGGATCAGATAACGGTAGTAGCGGCGGAAGCTGGACAGCTGACGCGCCGTCGAGCGCGGCCGCGCGCCGGCCTCGACGCGATAGGCGATGAATGCGAGAACGTCCGCGCGCTTGGCGGCAAGACTGGAGCTGCCGCGGGTCTGCAGCCAGCGATCGAGCGCCGTCAGATCGGCGCGGTAGGCGGAGAGCGTGTTCGGCGACAGGCCGCGCTCCATCCATACGGCATCGAGGAACCGGTCGATCGACGCCAGCGACGGCGTGTCGGGCGTGTCTTCGGTCCTCGAGTAAACTGACGCTTTCGTAACAGTGCTCATCTCGTTGAGGCTAAACGCAGCAGCCAGCCGGTGCCGACCCCGATCCTGCGGTGCCTGCAGTATGCAAAGGGGGGTCTACGCGAGACGTGACAGTTATCACAGAACCCCGGTACGGTTGACATAAAGAGACACAGTTCACAGAAACCGACCCCCGGTTTTCGGCATTCACAGCGCACCCCAGGCACCTCGATCCAATGGTTTCATCGTTGAAGCGCGCCATCCTCGGCTTGCTGGAGATCGCTTACGGTCTGTACGCGGTAGCAGCCTTTTTGGTTTGCGGGCTGGCGACTTTTGCGCTGGTTTTGTTGCCGCTGGGCATTACGGCGCGGCGCCACATGGCGCACTTCGCGGCGCAGGCGTTCTTCCGACTGGCTGGCATGCCGATCCGCATGATCGATACGCAGCACCTCCCCGCCGGGCCGTGCGTGGTCGTGGCGAACCACGCCAGTTACCTGGATGGTGTGGTGTTAAAGGCCGCGCTGCCCGCGCGCTTTTCGTTCGTCATCAAGAAAGAAGTCTCGCGCGTGCCGCTGGCTGGCTCCGTGTTGCGGCGGATCGGCTCGGAATTCGTCGATCGCTTCAATCGCCACGCCGGCGGCATGGATGCGCGCCGTCTGTTCAAAGCCGCCGAAACCGGCCAGGCGCTGGCATTTTTCCCGGAGGGCACGTTTCTCGCGCAGCCGGGACTCGGCAAATTTCATACGGGAGCGTTTGCGATCGCCGCGCGCGCGGCGCTGCCGATCGTGCCGATCGCGATTCGCGGCACTCGGCATATCCTGCCGAGCGGCCGGTTTCTGCCGCGGCCGGGCCGCATCCAAATCCAGGTGATGCCGCCGCTCGCGCCGTTGACAGACCTCGATTCGACGATCGCAACTGCGCAGCTCCGCGATCAGGCGCGGGCACGCATTCTCACTGCACTAGACGAGCCGGACCTGTCGGACACCGACGGCGTTGCGGAACTGCAGGCGCGCCGCCCCGAGACAGGTTGAATTGGGCCCGGTCGCAGCAATGTTTGGTCGAGTGCTGCGCAAGGACGCGTGAATGCGGCGGGCGCAGGATGCGCTGGAGCCGCCCCTCGAGCCCTTGTAGGATCACGCCCCATGAGTGAAGACATCTACATCGTTTCCGCACGTCGTACTCCCATTGGTTCCTTCCAGGGCGCGCTGAGCGCGCTGACCGCGCCGCAACTCGGCGCCGTCGCTGCTCGGGCCGCGATCAAGGACAGCGGCATCGATGCCGCGCAGATCGACGAAACCATTTTCGGCTGTGTGCTCATGGCGGGCATCGGCCAGGCGCCGGGACGCCAGGCGGCACTAGCGGCCGGCGTGCCGCAGAAGGTGCCGGCGACCACGGTGAACAAGATGTGCGGCTCCGGCCTGAAGGCCGTGATGCTCGCGGCGGATCAGATCCGCGCCGGCTCGGCGCAGATCGTACTCGCGGGCGGCATCGAGTCGATGACGAACGCGCCTTATCTGCTGCCGAAAGCGCGTGCGGGTCTGCGCATGGGCCACGCGCAGCTCATCGATCACATGTTCTTCGACGGTCTGCAGAGCCCGTTCGACGGCAACATGATGGGGTTCTTCGCTGACGCGACCTCGAAGAAGTACGGCTTCACGCGCGGTCAGCAGGATGAGTACGCGGCCGAGTCCGTACGACGCGCACTCACTGCAGTCGAGAAGGGCTACTTCGACGCTGAAGTTGCAGCAGCCACCGTGCAGGATCGCAAGGGCGAGCGCGTCGTGGCGAAGGACGAAACGCCGTTCACCTGCGACATCGCGAAGATTCCCAACCTGAAGCCGGCCTTCGGCAAAGACGGCACGGTGACGGCGGCGAGCTCGTCATCGATTTCGGATGGCGCGGCGGCGCTGGTCGTGGTGAGTGGTGACAAGGCGCGCACCGGTAATTTGAAGCCCCTGGCTCGCATCGTCGCGTACGCGAGCTACGCGCAGGCGCCGGAGTGGTTCACGACCGCGCCCGTCGGTGCGATGCAGGCTGTGCTTGCGAAGACTGGTTGGAAGGCTGACCAGGTTGATCTCTACGAGGTCAACGAAGCGTTCGCGTGCGTGGCCATGGCCGCGATTCACGATCTGAAACTCGATCCCGCCCGCGTGAATGTGAACGGCGGCGCGTGCGCTCTCGGTCATCCGATCGGCGCGACGGGCGCGCGAATCCTCACGACGCTGGTGCACGCTCTGAAGCGCCGCGGCGGCAAGCGCGGCATCGCGTCGCTGTGCATCGGCGGCGGCGAAGCGACCGCCGTCGCAATCGAACTGGTGTAACGGAGTCAGGCTGAAGCCTGACCCACAGCGAGTTTGTGGGTCAGGCTTTAGCCTGACGGCTTCAAACGGAAATTGGCGTATCCGGCGAGATTCCGGCGAGCTCGTAGCCGCGCTGGAAGTCGCGCACGTGCTTCGACATCCACTTGCGCGCTTCATCCGCGTTCTTGTCCTTCACCGCGACGATGATCTTCCGCTGCGCATCCGCAATGCGCTGACGCGCCTGCGGCACTGTGTCGATCATGCGCGCCAGTGACGGCGCCAGCGCATCGGTGAGCGACTGCTTCGCCAGCACCAGCACCTGATTGCGGGACGCTGCACCCATCGCCTGGAAAAAGTCCGCAACGACGTCGACGGCGTGCGGATCGTCCTTCGGCCAACTCTTGAACGCTTCGGCAGCCTGCGCCAGCGCGTCGAGATCCGTCTGAGTGCGCCGGCTTGCTGCCAGCGCCGCGACTTCCGGCTCGATCACCATCATCGCTTCCCACACATCCACGAACGTCACGTCGTGTAGCACCAGCGCGTGCCGCATGCCCGAAGAAACCTTCGCGGCGTGCGGGCGGCTCACGATCATGCGCTTCGCCCCCGGCGGACGCGTCACGAGCCCCGCGCTCTCCAGCTGCCGCAGTGCTTCCCGCACCGTCGAGCGATGCACGCGGAATTGCTGGGCCAGGTCGGTCTCCGCGGGCAGCACGTCGCCGTCGCGCAGCGTGCGCGACAGGATCTTGGATTCGATGGCCGAGGACACGCGGAGGTAGGCCGGCTCCCGTTCCACGGGGTCGAACAGCGGTGCATCTGCCGCTGCAGCGGCGGCAGTGGCCCCTACCGTGCTGCGCCGCGCCCGGGCGGGAGGTTTGCGCTGGGTGGTATTCATGGTCCCCGCTCTTGCTCAACTCTGTCGGATTGTCGGACAATAGGACAACTTTCACAAGCTGCCTGCCCGACGGAGCACTTTAATGCAGGACTTCGACTTCGGACTCGGGGAAGACATCGATACCTTGCGCGTCACCGTGGCGAAGTTCGCTGCGGAGCGCATCGCGCCGCTGGCCGCGGACATCGACCGCGACAACCGCTTCCCGCGCGAATTGTGGCCGGAGCTCGGTGATCTCGGCCTGCTCGGCATCACCGTCGAGGAAGAGCAAGGCGGCACCGGCCTCGGCTATCTCGCGCACGTGATAGCGATGGAAGAGATCAGCCGCGCTTCTGCCGCTGTCGGTCTGTCGTACGGCGCGCATTCGAACCTGTGCGTGAACCAGATGCGCCGCTGGGGCAACGCGGCGCAGAAGGCGAAATACCTGCCGAAGCTGATGTCCGGCGAGCACGTCGGCGCACTCGCGATGAGCGAGCCGGGCGCAGGCTCAGACGTCATCGGCATGCGCACACGCGCCGAGAAGCGCGGCGACGGCTACGTGCTCAACGGCAGCAAGATGTGGATTACGAACGGCCCCGAAGCCGACGTCGCGATCATCTATGCGACGCTCGATCCGCAGCTCGGCCCGAAAGGCGTGACTGCATTCATCGTCGAGCGCGGTACGCCGGGCTTCAGCACGGCGCAGAAGCTCGACAAGCTCGGCATGCGCGGCTCCGACACCTGCGAGCTGGTGTTCAACGACTGCGCGATTCCGGCCGCGAACCTGCTGCACAAGGAAGGCTTCGGTGCGCAGGTGCTGATGAGCGGCCTCGACTACGAACGCGTCGTGCTCGCCGGCGGCTCGCTCGGCATCATGCGCGCGTGCATGGACCTGGTGCTGCCGTACGTGCATGAGCGCAAGCAGTTCGGCAAGCCCGTCGGCACGTTCCAGCTCATGCAGGCCAAGATCGCCGACATGTACACGACGATGAATGCCTGCCGCGCCTACGTATACTCGGTCGCCTCCGCCTGCGATCGCGGCCAGGTGACGCGCTTCGACGCGGCCGGCTGTATCCTGCAGGCCTCCGAGCGCGCGACGTGGATGGCGCTCGAAGCGATCCAGGCGCTCGGCGGCAACGGCTACATCAACGACTTCCCGGCTGGCCGGCTGCTGCGCGACGCCAAGCTCTACGAGATCGGCGCGGGCACGAGCGAAATCCGCCGCATGCTGATCGGACGTGAAATCTTCGAGGCGACTGCATGATTCCGACGCGGGTGGATCCGAACTCCGAGGCCTATCACACCAACGCTTCCTACATGCGGGCGCTCGCGGACGAGCTGAAGCAGCGCGTCGCGATTGCGTCCGAAGGCGGCGGCGACGATGCGCGGCGCAAGCACACGGAGCGCGGCAAGCTCCTGCCGCGCGATCGCATCAGCACCCTCCTCGATCCCGGCTCGCCCTTCCTCGAGCTGTCGCCGCTCGCCGCAGACGGCATGTACGAGGGCGGTGCACCGGCGGCAGGCGTGATCACGGGTATCGGCCGCATCCATGACCAGGAAGTCGTCGTCGTCGCAAACGACGCGACGGTCAAGGGCGGCACCTACTTCCCGATGACGGTGAAGAAGCACCTGCGTGCGCAGGAAATCGCAGCCGAGAATCACCTGCCGTGTGTCTACCTCGTCGACTCGGGCGGCGCCTTCCTGCCGTTGCAGGACGAAGTCTTTCCGGACCGCGAGCATTTCGGTCGCATCTTCTACAACCAGGCGCGACTCTCCGCAGCGGGCATCACGCAGCTCGCAGTGGTGATGGGCTCGTGCACCGCCGGCGGCGCCTACGTGCCCGCAATGTGCGACGAGGCAATCATCGTCAAGAAGCAAGGCACGATCTTCCTCGGCGGCCCGCCGTTGGTGCGCGCTGCCACTGGCGAAGTCGTCGATGCGGAATCGCTCGGCGGCGGCGACGTGCACACACGCATCTCCGGTGTCGCAGATCTGCTCGCCGACAACGATCAGCACGCGCTGGCCCTCGCACGCGACGCAGTGAAGAACCTCGCGCGCCGCCACAAGCCCTGGCTGCCGCAGCAGGAGATTCGCGAGCCGGTGCATGCTGCCGAAGATCTCTACGGCATCATTCCGCGCGACACTCGCTATCCGTACGATGTCCGCGAGATCATTTCGCGCATCGTCGACGCGTCGGAATTCCACGAGTTCAAGCCGCTGTACGGCAAGACCATCGTGTGCGGCTTCGCGCACCTGTGGGGCTACCCGGTCGCGATCGTCGCCAACAACGGCATTCTGTTCTCGGAAACCGCCCTGAAGGCCGCGCACTTCATTCAGCTGGCCAACCGCCGCGGCGTGCCGCTGATCTTCCTGCAGAACATCACCGGCTTCATGGTCGGCAAGAAGGTCGAGCACGGCGGTATCGCGAAGGACGGCGCGAAGATGGTGAACGCGGTCGCGTCTTCGCGCGTGCCGAAGTACACGGTGATCATCGGCGGCTCGTTCGGTGCCGGTAACTATGCGATGTGCGGCCGCGCCTATTCGCCGCGCATGATGTGGACCTGGCCGAACGCGCGCATTTCCGTGATGGGTGGCGAACAAGCGGCGCAGGTGCTCGCGACCGTGCGCAGCGATGGCATGAAAGCGCGCAACAAGACCTGGCCCGACGAAGAGCGCCAGGCTTTCATGAGCGAGATCCGCGGCCAATACGAAGCGCAGGGCAATCCGTACTACGCGACCGCGCGCCTCTGGGACGACGGCGTCATCGATCCGATCGACACGCGCCGTGTACTCGGCCAGGCGATCAGCGCGGCGATGCGCGGACCGAAGCCGGGACCCGAACGGTACGGCGTGTTCCGGATGTAGGTGACGCTGCCATGGCTCTCATCACAACGAACATCGATGCGCGTGGCGTCGCGACGCTCACGCTGAATCGTCCCGACAAGCACAACGCTCTCGACGGCGCGACCGTGCAGGAATTGCACGCAGCGCTCACCGCTCTCGGCACCGATGCGCGCGTGCGCGTCCTCGTCGTGACGGGCGCAGGCGCAAGTTTCTGTGCCGGCGCCGACATCGGGCACATGCGCTCAATGATGGGCGCGACCGAACAACAGAACATCGACGACGCCCTGCTCCTGGCTCGCTGCCTGCGCACGCTCGATGAGCTCGACAAGCCCGTCATCGCGCGCGTCAATGGCAATGTGTATGGCGGTGGTGTCGGTCTGGTCGCGTGCGCCGACGTCGCGATCGGCGTGGAGACCGCGAAGTTCGCGCTGACCGAAGTGCGCCTTGGCATCGTGCCCGCGGTCATCTCGCCTTACGTCGTCGCGGCAATCGGCAATCGACATGCACGACGCCTGTTCCTGACCGCAACGCCTTTCGATGCACCGGAAGCGCGCAGTATCGGACTGCTGCACTTCACGGCGACTGCAGAGCAGCTCGATGCGACGGTTGAAGCCCAGGTCGACCAGCTGCTGCGTGGCGGGCCCGAAGCTCTGCGCGCCGCGAAGAAGCTCGTGCGCCGGATGGCGCAACTCGGCGACCGCGAGGTGCTGGCCGAGGAGACGGCGCGGCTGCTCGCTCAGCTACGCGTCAGCCCCGAAGGTCGCGAGGGCCTGTCGGCGTTCCTCGAGCGCCGCAAACCGGGCTGGCACGGGGGCTAAGGATGGCGGGCTAAAGCCCGACCTACAAAAGAGGGCTTTTGCTACCATTCGCCGCCTTATGCAGCTTGAAGCAAAGCTCGTCGTCATCACCGGTGCCGGTCGCGGCATCGGCCGCGCCATGGCCCTTGCCTTCGCGCAGAAGCGCTCCAATCTCGCCCTCGTCGACTTGAATCAGGCCGACCTCGACCGCACTCGCGAGCTGTGCGAAGCCGAGTCGGTCCGCTGCCAGACGTATCTTTGCAATGTGACGCGCGAGGAAGACGTCTCGGGCACGCTCGACAGCGTCGTGCGCGACTTTGGCCGGCTCGACGTGATGATCAACAACGCCGGCATCACCAAGGACGCGTTGCTGGTCAAGGTTCAGGACGGCAAAGTCGTCGGCAAGATGTCGCTGGAGCAGTGGCGCGCGGTCGTCGACGTGAACCTGACGGGCGTGTTCCTCGGTGCGCGCGAAGCGGCACAACGCATGATCGGCCTCGGCAACGGCGGCGTGATCATCAGCACTTCGAGCATCTCGCGCGCCGGCAACATGGGACAGTCGAACTACTCGGCGACCAAGTCCGGCGTCGTGGCGATGACGGTCGTGTGGGCGAAGGAGCTGGCGCGCTACCAGATTCGCACCGGCGCGATTGCACCGGGCTTTACGCGCACCGAGATTCTCGATGCGATGAAGCCCGAGATGATCGAGCGCGCGGTCAACGCCGTGCCGCTCAAGCGCATGGCGGAGCCGGCGGAGATGGCGCACGCAGCGGTGTTCATCGCAGAGAACGATTATTTTTCCGGCCGCGTCATCGAGGTGGATGGCGGGCAGAGAATTTGAGGGGCCGACGATGAAACTGAATCAGGTTCGCGCCGTCATCACCGGCGGCGCTTCGGGATTGGGCAACGCGGTCGCACAGCGGCTGGTTGCCGCCGGCGCGCAGGTCACGCTGCTCGACGTCAATGAAGCTGCCGGCCAGGCAGCAGCCAAGGCTCTCGGCTCGTCAGCGCGCTTTCAGACTGTCGACGTCACCAAGGAAGACGCCGTTGGCGCGGCGATGACGAAAGCACAGAGCGACATGGGCGGCTTGAACGTCGCGGTCAATTGCGCGGGTATCGGCTGGCCGCGCCGCATGGTCAACAAGGAAGGTCCGCTGCCCGGCGAGATCTTCCGCAAGGTCATCGAAGTGAATCTCGTCGGTACGCTGCTCGTGGCGAAATCTGCCGCGGGTGTGATGGTCAACAACACTCCGAACGACGAAGGCGAGCGCGGCGTCATCGTGATGACGGCGTCGGTCGCCGCGTTCGACGGTCAGATCGGCCAGGTCCCCTACTCCGCTTCCAAGGGCGGCATCGTCGGCATGACGTTGCCGATGGCACGCGATCTCTCGGCGAACGGTGTTCGCGTGATGACGGTCGCGCCCGGCATCTTCAAAACGCCGATGGTCGCAGCGCTGTCGCAAGAGGTGCAGGACTCCCTCGGCAAGCAGGTGCCGTTCCCGCCGCGCCTCGGGCGTCCGGATGAGTACGCGGCGCTGGTCGCGCACATCTGCGAGAACACGATGCTCAACGGCGAATGCATCCGCCTCGACGGCGCGATCCGGATGTCACCGAAATGACCGATCGCGAGGTGATGGAATACGACATCGTCGTCGTCGGCGCCGGGCCGGCCGGTCTCGCCTGCGCCATTCGCCTGAAGCAGCTCAAGGCGGACCTCAACATCTGCGTGCTCGAGAAGGCCTCGAGCGTCGGCGCGCATTCGCTGTCGGGCGCCGTGCTCGAACCGGCGCCGCTGGAGAAGCTGCTGCCGAACTGGCGCAGCGAGTACACCGGCATGAAAGTGCCAGCGGCCGAAGACGACGTGCGGCTGATGACGAAGACCGGCTCGTTCAAGCTGCCGAACTTTGCCGTAAGCCTGTCGCCGATGCACAACCACGGCAACTTCATCGTCTCGCTCGGCCAGCTCACGCCGTGGATGGCGCAGCAGGCGGAGAAACTCGGCATCGACATCTTCCCGGGATTTTCCGCGGCCGAGCCGGTGTTCGACGAGCAAGGCGCCGTCAAAGGCGTGCGCATCGGCGACATGGGCCTCAACAAGGACGGCACGCCGGGTCCGCATTACACGCCGGGCGTGGAAATCCACGCGGGCACGACCGTACTCGCGGAGGGTTCGCGCGGCTCGCTCGCGAAGCAGCTGATCGCGAAGTTCAATCTGCGCGAGGGCAAGGATCCGCCGACGTTCGGTCTCGGCTTCAAAGAGCTGTGGCAGTTGCCGCCGGGGCGCGTGAAGCCCGGCCGCATCGAGCACGCGTTCGGTTGGCCGCTCGACACCGGCACTTACGGCGGCAGCTTCCTCTATCACCTCGATCAGGACCGCGTGTACGTCGGCTACGTCGTCGGTTTGAACTATCGCGATCCGCGCTTCAAGCCATTCGAGGCGTTCCAGCAGTTCAAGAATCATCCGCGCATCAAACCGCTGCTCGAAGGCGGCGAGATTCTCGCGGCCGGCGCGCGCACGATCGCGGCGGGCGGCTATCAGTCGCTGCCGAAGCTGGAAATGCCGGGCGCGCTGCTCATCGGCGACGCCGCCGGCACGCTGAACGTTTTCAAGATCAAGGGCATTCACCAGGCGATCCGCTCCGGCGCGCTGGCCGCGGAGCATCTCGCGGAAACCGGCCAGCCGGCTGGCTACGACGCGCGCTGGCGAGCCTCCGAAGGTCATCGTGAGCTGCATTCGGTGCGCAACTTCAAGCCGGGCTTCAAGCGCGGCTTGTACTTCGCGATGTTCAACGCCGGCATCGTCTCGCTGCTGAAGGGACACGTGCCCTGGACGATGCACAACGAGGCCGACTGGTCGGCGCTGGAAAAGCTCGACGAATACACCTCGCCCGATCGCGGCTGGGTCGATCGTTCGCTGCCGCCGCGCGACCGACTCGCCTCGGTGTTCTTCGCGGGCAACGTGCACGACGAAGCGCAGCCGGTGCACTTGAAGGTGCAGGACACGTCGATCTGCGTCACTCGCTGCACCAAGGAGTTCGGCAACCCGTGCGAGAACTTCTGCCCCGCCGGCGTCTATGAAATGGTGGCCGACGGCCAGGGCGGGCGGCGCCTGCAGATCAACGCAGCGAATTGCGTTCACTGCAAGGCGTGCGACATCAAGGATCCGTACGAGATCATCACTTGGACGACGCCGGAAGGCGGCTCCGGGCCGAACTATCAGAATCTATAAGAAGCAGCCGTAGTCGCCCATGGAGCCGATCTGGTCGCCTTCGCCGGAGCGCATCGCGCGCAGCCAGCTCACCCGCTTCATGCACTTCGTGCGCGAACGGCATCGGGCGCCGGTGCCGGATTACCCGGCGCTGCATCGCTGGTCGATCGAGTTTCCTGAGAACTTCTGGAGCGCACTGTGGGATTTCTGCGAAATCCGCGCACAGACGCGCGCCACGCAGATCCTCGAAGAAGGCAATCGCATGCCGGGCGCGCGCTGGTTCATCGATGCGCGCTTCAACTACGCAGAAAATCTCCTGCGCCGCGACGGCGATACGGCCGCGATCATCTTCCTCAATGAGCGCGGTCAGCGTCGCGAACTGACCTGGGCACAGCTGCGCCGCGAGACGGCACGCATTGCTGACGGATTGCGTGCCGCCGGCGTGCAGCCGGGCGATCGCGTTGCCGGTTACCTGCCGAACATTCCCGAAACCGTGATCGCGATGCTCGCGGCGACGAGCCTCGGCGCAGTGTGGTCGTCCTGCTCGCCGGACTTCGGCTTGAGCGGCGTGCTGGATCGCTTCGGCCAGATCACGCCGAAAGTCCTGTTCGCGGCCGACGGTTATCGCTACGCGGGCAAGACGCTCGACTGCATGGAGACCGTGCGCGCGGTCAAAGAGAAGATCGCGAGCATCGAACGTGTCGTGCTCGTGCCCTACATGAACGGGAAGCCTGCGATTCAGACAATCGATGGCGCCGTGCTGTTCTCCGAGTTCGGCAATCCCGCGCAGCTATCGTTCGAGCAACTGCCGTTCGATCACCCGACGTTCATTCTGTATTCCTCGGGAACCACGGGAGTACCGAAGTGCATCGTGCATTGCGCCGGCGGCGCACTGCTGCAGCAGCTGAAAGAGCACATGCTGCATTCCGACATGGGACCCGACGATCGCTTCTTCTACTACACGACCTGCGGCTGGGTCATGTGGAATGCGCTCGCCAGCGGACTGGCGACCGGTGCGGCGATCGTGCTGTTCGACGGCGCCCCGCTGCAACCAGACCCGCGCGTGTTGTGGCGCATGGCGCACGACGAACGCATCACGATCTTCGGCACGAGTCCTCGTTTCCTGGTTGCTTGCGAGCAGGCGGAAATCCGGCCGCGTCGCGAGTTCGAGTTGAGTGCGCTGCGCACGATCATTTCGACCGGCGCTCCTCTCAATCCGCCGAGCTATCGCTATGTGTATCGCGAAGTGAAACCGGACGTGCTGCTCGCCTCAATCAGCGGCGGCACCGACCTGATGGCGTGCTTCGGCGGCGGCTGCCCGATTCAGCCCGTCTACGAAGGCGAAATGCAGGCGCTCAGTCTCGGCATGAAGACCGAGGTCTACGACGACGATGGCAACGCGTTGCTGGGCACTCAAGGCGAGCTCGTTTGCAGCGCGCCCTTCCCTTCCGTGCCGATCGGTTTCTGGGGCGATACCGACGGCTCGCGCTTTCACGGCACGTACTTCGGCCGCTACCCGAACGTCTGGTGGCACGGCGATCTCGCGACCGTCACCGCGCGCGGCGGACTGGTCGTGCACGGTCGCTCCGACGCGGTGCTGAATCCTGGCGGCGTGCGCATCGGCACCGCCGAGATCTATCGCCAGGTCGAGAAGATCGAGGAAGTCGCCGAGTCGATCGCCATCGCGCAGCAGTGGCAAGGCGACGTGCGCATAGTGCTGTTCGTCCGCTTACGCGAAGGATTGACGCTCGACGAACGGCTGCGCGACAAGATCCGCACCACGATCCGTGGCAACACGACGCCACGTCACGTGCCCGCGCGCATCGTGCAGGCGCCGGATCTGCCGCGCACGATCAACGGCAAGCTGGTCGAACTGGCGATCCGCGAAGTCGTCCATGGCCGGCCAGTGAAGAACCTGGACGCGCTGGCGAACCCGCAGGCGCTCGACTTCTTCAAAGATCTGCCCGAGCTCCAGACGTGAAGGTCGTGGAGCTCTATCAGCGCGAGAGCGCCCGTCTCGGCTACCAACCCGATCCTGCGCAACAGCAGGTGGTCGCACTGTTCGACACGCTGCGCGAGCGACTGATCGCTGCGAAAGCGCAGCCCTCGCTCGGCAAGAAGCTCCTTGGCGGACTGCTGTCTGGCGGCAAGCTGCACCAGCTGCAGCGCGGCTTGTACGTGTGGGGCGGCGTCGGCCGCGGCAAGACCTGGCTGATGGATCTGTTCTTCCACAGCCTGCCCTTCCGCGACAAGCAGCGCAGTCACTTCCATCGCTTCATGCAGTCGGTGCACGACGAGCTG
>DATJJL010000397.1:0-5959 GCA_035492155.1 Ramlibacter sp.
CAGCTTGCCTGTGCAGGTCGGCCTCGGGTGGACAGCGGTGCTGGCGGCGGCGGTTTTGCCGGTGACGAGGCGAGCGTGCGCGTCGCTGCTCTTGCTCGCGCTCATGTTGAATCTGAGCTTGCTCAACCAGGCACCGGCGAGCGCTTATTTCACGCATACGTTGCAGACTTGGGAGCAGGGCCGCTTCATCCGTTTCAATGGATTGGCCCAGTGGCTTGGCTGGTTGTGGCCTTACGTGACGCTGGCCTATGTGCTGGTGCGCGTCTCTCGCTCGGAGCCGCAAAATAGAATCGCAAAATGACCGACAAGGCGACGAACTCCTATTACGAGCGGCACATCTTCTTCTGCCTCAATGAGCGCGATCCTGGCGAGAACGCCTGCGGCCCGCACGGCGCGCGCAAGGCATATGAGCACTGCAAAGACGTCGTGAAGAAGGCGGGCCTGTCGCAACCGGGCAAGGTCCGCGTGAACCAGGCGGGATGCATGAACCGCTGTGCGGGCGGGCCCGTGTGCGTCGTGTATCCCGAAGCAGTCTGGTACACGTACGTCGACGAGCAGGACATCGACGAGATTGTCGAATCGCACCTGAAGAACGGGCGCATTGTCGAGCGGCTGCTCACACCGCCGCACCTGGGCAAATGAACCTGCAGACTCGCCGGTTCCAGATCGACGGGCCTGCCGGCACGATCGAGGTGCTGCGCGATGAGCCGGGCGAAAGCGCCGCTGTTCGCGGCACCGCAGTGATCGCGCATCCGCACCCGCTCTTCGGCGGCACGATGGAGAACAAGGTCGTGCAGACCCTGGCGCGCGCGTTCGTGCAGTCGGGGTGGCGCTCGTTGCGATTCAATTTCCGCGGCGTCGGTGCCTCGCAAGGTACGCATGACGAAGGCCGTGGCGAGCTCGAGGACATGCTGCACGTCATCTCGAGCGAAGCGGCGGAAGGCGAGCTTGCACTCGCAGGTTTTTCATTCGGTGCGTTCGTCGCAGCCAGCGCCGTTGCGCGGCTGTGGCACCAGCGTCCGCCTGAAAAGATCGTGCTTGTCGGAACGGCGGTGTCGCGCTTTGGCGTACCCGCACTTGCGCACGATGCGCACGAGAGGACGCTCGTCGCGCATGGTGAGTTGGACGACACCGTCGCTTTGGCGGCTGTGATGGATTGGGCACGGCCGCAGCAACTCCCCGTTACCGTTGTGCCGGGCGGCGGTCATTTCTTCCACGGACAATTGCCGCTCCTGAAGAGCCTGGTCGCTCGTCACCTCCGGTCCTGAAGTCACTCCCAACGAGATGAAGAAAATCCTGCAGCCGCTGGCTGCAATGCTTTTTGCACTTGCGTCTTTCGCCGTCCTGGCGCAAACGCCCCAACCGCCAGAGATCGCCGCTCGCAGCTACATGCTGGTGGACGCGACAGCGAATCAAATGCTTGCAGGTCGCGACATCGATGCGGCCGTGGAGCCGGCGTCGCTGACCAAATTGATGACTGAGTACCTGGTCTTCGACGCGTTGCGTGCGAAAAAGATCACGCTCGAGCAGCGCCTGCCGGTCAGCGTGCGTGCGTGGAAGATCGGCGGCTCCACCATGTTCATCGATCCGAAAATGACGGTGCCAGTGGACGACCTCATCAAGGGAATGATCGTGCAGTCGGGGAATGACGCGACGATCGTACTGGCCGAAGGCGTGGGCGGCACAGTCGAGCATTTCGTCGATCTCATGAATGCCGAGGCCAGACGTCTCGGCATGAAGAACACGACGTACAGGAACCCGGAGGGCCTTCCCATGCCGGGCCACACGACGACGGCGCGGGACCTCTCGATTCTTGCGACGCACATCGTCCAGGACTTCCCTGAGTACCTGCATTACCACTCGATCAAGAAATACCGGTACCAGCGAACACCGAGTGCGAACGACACCAACGGCAACGCACTGCTGTTCCGCGATCCGACCGTGGACGGCCTGAAGACCGGTCATACCGACGCGGCGGGTTATAGCCTGATCGCGACGGCCAAGCGCGATTTCCCGAACCTGCAAGGGCGCAGGATGATGGCCATTGTGCTGGGTGCGAACAGCGAGTCGACGCGAACCAACGAGGCGCAGAAGCTCTTGAACTGGGGGTACACCGCTTTCGAAGACGTCAAACTGTTCGACGGGAACCAGCCCGTCGTCACACCTGAGGTCTGGAAAGGAGCCGCAAAGACTGCCAAGCTGGGCCGGCAGCAGCCGATCGTGCTGACGATACCCTCGGGCACTTCCGCACGGATCAGAACCCAGGTGGTTCGGCCCGAGCCGCTCATCGCGCCGTTGGCCAAAGGCCAGCAGGTCGGCGTCTTGAGGGTTTCCTCAGGCGACCAATCGCTGATGGAAGTGCCGCTCGTGGCGCTCGAGCCCGTGGAGGAGGCGGGAGCGCTCAGGCGCATGTGGGATGCCGTCCGCCTGTGGATCAAGTGAGCAGCTCTTTGCCGACCAAGTTATACTAGAGGGCTTTCCCGCAATTGGGGCGGGAAACATTCGTCTGCCGCATCCGCGGTATTCAGCGCTTAGGGACAACATGCCAACCATCAACCAACTCGTGCGTCAGGGGCGGGAGGTCGAAAAGACCAAATCCAAGTCGCCCGCGATGCAGAACAGCCCGCAGCGCCGGGGCGTGTGCACGCGTGTGTACACCACGACGCCGAAGAAGCCGAACTCGGCGCTTCGCAAGGTCGCCAAGGTGCGCCTGACCAACGGTTTCGAGGTCATCTCGTACATCGGCGGTGAAGGCCACAACCTGCAGGAGCACTCGGTGGTGCTCGTGCGCGGCGGCCGCGTGAAGGACTTGCCCGGTGTGCGTTATCACATCGTTCGTGGTTCCCTGGACCTCCAGGGCGTCAAGGACCGCAAGCAGTCCCGCTCGAAGTACGGCGCGAAGCGCCCGAAAAAAGCTTAATCGTTTCGTAGTTTCTCGGTGCTCGAATGCCTCAGGCAGGGCATGTCGAGCGAAGTGACCCGATGTGGGTCGAGTAAGCGGGAAGCCGGGTGGCTCCCAAGGTTCTTCGAGAACCAGCTGAAGCAAATTGAAAGGTGAATAGAAATGCCACGTCGTCGCGAAGTCCCCAAGCGTGAAATCCTGCCGGATCCCAAGTACGGCAATGTCGAGCTCGCCAAGTTCATGAACGTGATCATGCAAGGCGGCAAGAAGGCGGTCGCCGAGCGCATCGTGTACGGTGCCCTCGAGCAGATCGAAAAGAAGGCCCAGGGCAAAGACCCTGTCGAAGTCTTCAGCATGGCCATCAACAACGTGAAGCCGATGGTCGAAGTGAAGAGCCGCCGCGTCGGTGGCGCGAATTACCAGGTGCCGGTCGAAGTCCGGCCGATCCGCCGCCTCGCATTGTCGATGCGCTGGATCAAGGAAGCCGCCAAGAAGCGTGGCGAGAAGTCGATGGCCCAACGTCTGGCCAACGAACTGATGGAAGCCACGGAAGGCCGTGGCGGCGCAATGAAGAAGCGCGACGAAGTGCACCGCATGGCCGAGGCGAACAAGGCCTTCAGCCACTTCCGCTTCTAAGAACCGTCCCCATTTGAGGAACGGGCCCGCCACGAGCGGGCCGTTCCACTTTGAACCGAAAGAACATCATGGCCCGCAAAACGCCCATCGAACGCTACCGGAACATCGGTATCTCGGCGCACATCGACGCCGGCAAGACCACGACCACCGAGCGCATCCTTTTCTACACTGGCGTGAACCACAAAATTGGTGAAGTGCACGACGGCGCCGCCACCATGGACTGGATGGAGCAGGAGCAGGAGCGCGGCATCACGATTACCTCGGCCGCCACGACCTGCTTCTGGAAGGGCATGGACATGTCCTTCCCCGAGCACCGCATCAACATCATCGACACTCCCGGCCACGTGGATTTCACGATCGAGGTGGAGCGCTCCATGCGCGTGTTGGACGGCGCCTGCATGGTGTATTGCGCCGTCGGCGGCGTTCAGCCGCAGTCTGAAACCGTCTGGCGCCAGGCGAACAAGTACAAGGTGCCGCGCCTCGCGTTCGTCAACAAGATGGACCGCACAGGCGCCAACTTCTTCAAGGTCTACGACCAGATGAAGGCCCGCCTCAATGCGAATCCCGTTCCGATCGTCATTCCGATCGGCGCCGAGGAGTCATTCACCGGCGTGGTCGACCTGCGCAAGATGAGAGCCATCATCTGGGACGAAGCATCCCAGGGCATGAAGTTCACTTTTGAGGACATTCCTGCCGAGCTCGTCGAACTGGCCAAGGAATGGCGCGAGAAGATGGTCGAGGCAGCCGCCGAAGCCAACGAGGAACTGATGAACAAGTACCTCGAGGACGGAGATCTCACTGAAGCCGAGATCACCTTCGGTCTGCGTACGCGCACCATCGCCGGCGAAATCCAGCCGATGCTGTGCGGCACGGCTTTCAAGAACAAGGGTGTGCAGCGCATGCTGGACGCCGTGATCGAACTCATGCCGTCGCCGGTGGACATTCCCCCGGTCAAGGGTATGGACGAGGACGAAAAGGAAACCAGCCGCAAGGCCGACGACAACGAGAAGTTCTCGGCGCTGGCGTTCAAGCTGATGACCGACCCGTTCGTCGGCCAGCTCACTTTCGTGCGCGTGTATTCGGGCGTGCTGTCAAAGGGCGATAGCGTTTACAACCCGATCCGGGGCAAGAAAGAGCGCATTGGCCGTATCGTGCAGATGCACGCGAACAACCGCCAGGAGATCGAAGAAATTCGCGCGGGCGACATTGCGGCATGCGTAGGTCTGAAGGACGTGACCACGGGCGAAACCCTGTGCGATCCTGATTCGATCGTGACGCTCGAACGAATGGTGTTCCCCGAGCCTGTCATCGCGCAGGCCGTCGAGCCGAAGACGAAGGCCGACCAGGAAAAGATGGGCATCGCCCTATCACGCCTGGCCGCCGAAGACCCGTCGTTCCGCGTCAAGACCGACGAGGAATCGGGTCAGACCATCATCGCCGGCATGGGTGAGTTGCACCTTGAAATCATCGTCGATCGCATGAAGCGCGAATTTGGCGTGGAAGCCAACGTGGGCAAGCCGCAGGTTGCATACCGCGAAACCGTTCGCAAGTCGGTATCGGACGTCGAAGGCAAGTTCGTTCGCCAGTCGGGCGGCAAGGGCCAGTACGGCCACGTGGTCTTCAAACTCGAGCCGCAAGAAGCGGGCAAGGGTTTCGAATTCGTCGATGCGATCAAGGGCGGTGTCGTGCCGCGCGAATTCATCCCGGCAGTCGAAAAGGGTGTCGCCGAAGCTTTGAATAGCGGCGTGTTGGCGGGCTACCCGGTCGTCGACGTGAAGGTCACGTTGACCTTCGGTTCGTACCATGAGGTGGATTCGAACGAAAACGCGTTCAAGATGGCTGCCATCTTCGGATTCAAGGAAGCTGCGCGCAAGGCCAATCCCGTCATCCTCGAGCCCATGATGGCCGTGGAAGTCGAGACTCCCGAAGATTACGCAGGCAGCGTGATGGGCGACCTGTCGTCGCGTCGCGGCATGGTGCAAGGCATGGACGACATGCCCGGCGGCGGCAAGATCATCAAGGCCGAGGTCCCGCTGTCGGAGATGTTCGGCTACTCGACGACGCTGCGTTCGATGTCGCAAGGTCGCGCCACTTACACGATGGAGTTCAAGCACTACGCCGAAGCTCCGCGCAACGTGGCCGAAGCAATCGTATCGGCGCGCACGAAATAATTTGAGTCGGTCTGCGACCGGATGCCGCTCGTTGCCCGTGGCGAGCGATCAAGCAATTCGGTGCAGACCTAAAACAGTGACACGGGCGTTGCTCTTTATTGGAGAAAAGAAATGGCAAAAGGCAAGTTTGAGCGGACCAAGCCGCACGTGAACGTGGGCACGATCGGGCACGTGGACCATGGCAAGACGACGCTGACGGCGGCCATCACCACGATTTTGGCGGCCAAGTTTGGCGGCGAAGCCAAGGCGT
>DATJJL010000398.1:0-2407 GCA_035492155.1 Ramlibacter sp.
GCCGACAAGCCCCTGCCGCCCGACGAGGACAAGCCCGATACCAACGAGGTCCAGCACCATCCGGACCCGAAGGCCGAACCGATACCCAACGTCGACCACAAGTGGCACCCCAAGAGCCCGTACACAGGGGGCAGTTACTGAACGGGAACTCACTTGGCAGGAAAGCCGATGGCGACGTCGCTTCGCGCCTGCGCCACGCAGGGCAGCATCCAGCCCTGCGCGCGTTCTTCCGGAATGAGCCCGGGCCACTCGACGGTGTAGTGGATTTCTCCGCTCTCCAGCAGCGCCATGCATGCGCGGCAGGTGCCCGCGCGGCATGAGCTCGGCACGTCGAGTCCCGCCCGGAGCGCCGCGGCGAGCAGCGTCTCGTCTTCTCGCGCGGTGATCAGGTGTCCGCCGTAATCCACTTTGTGCTCGGGCATGGCCCATGATAATCAGCGGCCATGGCATCCAGTCTTCTCGCACTTCTCGACGACATCTCCACGATCCTGGACGACGTGTCGCTGCTCGCGAAGGCGGCTGCACAAAAGACGTCGGGCGTCGTCGGCGACGACCTCGCGCTGAACGCGCAGCAGGTCGCGGGCGTGCGCGCAGAGCGCGAGATTCCAGTGGTGTTCGCTGTGGCGAAAGGCTCGCTGGTCAACAAGGCGATCCTCGTGCCGTCGGCGTTGGCGATCAGTGCGTTTGCTCCCTGGGCAGTCACAGTGCTGTTGATGATCGGTGGCGCATTTCTCTGCTTCGAGGGTTTCGAAAAGCTCGCGCATCGCTTTCTTCACTCGCGCGAGGAAGACGCCGCGCATGAAGCCGAGCTCGCCCGTGACATTGCCGACCCGGCGAAAGACCCGCTGGACATCGAGCGCGACAAGATCAAGGGCGCGATCCGCACGGACTTCATCCTGTCGGCGGAAATCATCGCGATCACGCTGGGCACCGTCGCGCAAGCGCCTTTGTTGCAGCAGCTCATCGTGCTCGCGGGCGTCGCGGTGGCGATGACGGTGGGCGTGTACGGCATCGTCGCTGTCATCGTGAAGATCGACGACTTCGGTTTCTACCTCACGCGCCGATCGAGCGCCGCATCGCAAAGCATCGGTGCGGCCATCGTGCGCGCGGCGCCTGCATTGATGAAGACGCTGTCGGTGGTCGGCACAGCGGCGATGTTCATGGTGGGCGGCAGCATCCTCGTTCATGGCATCCCGCCGCTTCACCATTTGATCGAAGGATTCGGCAGCGGCATCGGCCTGCTGTTGGACATCCTCGCCGGAGTCGTCGCGGGTGCGATCGTGCTGGGTGTCGTGACCGTCGTGCAGCGCTTCAGGCGCAAATCATGAGCCGCCAGCTCGAGGTCGACGATACGCTGACGGCCGACGCCGCGTACCGCCTCGCGAGCGAAGGCAACGATTTGCTCTGGCGTGGCGACTATCACAACGCGCGGCAATTGCTGCAGGCGATGGCCCGCCGCGCGGAGCGTCGCAACAAGCGCGCGAAGCCGCCGGCATCGATGCTCGATGCATTCCATGCGCATCGTCAGCAGCAGGCGCAGCGTGCGAGCATCCTGTCGCGCGTGCTCGTGCCGATCGAGGGCGACTGGCGCATTCCGCTGCGTCGCGCGCCCGACGTGCGCGACGCTTGCACCCAGGCGTGGGGACCGCCGCAAGGCGAGCCTCGCATCGTGCCCTTGCGCGAACTGCTGGGGATCATCGGCGCGCACGAATGGCGCAAGAAAGGCGTGGAGATTCCGGCTCTCGGGTCGGGGCCGAACAATCGCATCCATCCGCACTACGGCGTGTTTTCGCCGGTGCGCGGCGAGTACCTTGATTTGATCGCGAAAGCGCCGCTGCCTTCAACGGATCTCGCCTTCGACATCGGCACGGGCACCGGCGTGATTGCTGTACTGCTCGCGCGACGCGGCGTAAAGCGAGTGGTCGCGACCGATCTCGATGCGCGAGCGCTGGCCTGCGCGCAGGACAACGTGCAGCGTCTTGGCGCCGCCGATCGTGTGGAGGTGGTGCGCGCAGACCTGTTTCCCGAAGGGCGTGCGCCGCTTGTCGTATGCAACCCGCCGTGGTTGCCCGCGCGGCCAAGTTCGTCGCTCGAGCACGCGATCTACGACGAAGCAAGCCGCATGCTGCGCGGCTTTCTCGCGGGCTTGCCCGATCACCTCGATCCGCAGGGCGAAGGCTGGCTGGTGATGTCGGACTTTGCCGAGCAGCTTGGCCTGCGCGCGCCCGGCGAGCTCGAATCGTGGATCGCGCAAGCGGGCCTGCGCGTCGTCGCGCGTGATGCAACGCGCGCTCGGCATCCGAAAGCGAGCGACGCGAGCGATCCGCTGCACGCCGCGCGCGCGAAGGAAAGCACCTTCCTCTGGCGGCTCGCCGCGCGAGAGTAGGCACGCTCCTACGGCGGCTCA
>DATJJL010000399.1:0-2573 GCA_035492155.1 Ramlibacter sp.
ATCGTCAGGAAAATAGGCTCGCGCCGGCGCGGTGGCGTACATCGCGTCCGCCATGTGTGACAGGCTTTCTCCGGATTCCATGCGGCCGGCCCAATAGGCGAGGCCTTGCGCGTCGGCGGCGCGGCCGAATAGCGCGACATAAATTTGCGCAACTTGCGAATCGATGGCGGACATTCTCTTTCTTCCGTGCTGTATACATTGGTTCGCGCAATGTATCGTCGGGCCTAAAGAAATGCCTTGCGCTTGACTGACAAATGTGCAGCCTCAGACGTTCGTCTGATGATGCCCGAGAGCACATGCGCGGCGTTATCTACCGAGCCGCCATCCGCCGGCGCGCTACCATGCTCCGGCGCCATGACATCGCCCGCGCCCCATCCCGTCAACGATCTCGTCCTGAAGGTCACGCCGCCACGTGCGCCACGCAATCTGGTGGCGCGTTCGTCGTTGCCGCATCCGGGCGAGCCCGCCGTGCTGGTGCAGGCGCCGCCGGGGTTCGGCAAGACATCGCTGCTTGCGCAGTGGCGGCGTGAGCACCTGGCAAACGGCTCCGTCGTCGCGTGGGTGTCGGCGCAGCCGCAGGACGACCCCGCGCGGTTCGTGCAGGCGCTCGCGCTGGCCGTGCGAGTCGCATCGGGACGCCCGACCTTCGGGCACGTGCTGCTCGATGCGGTGCCGCCGCAAGGTTTCGAGGGCATCACGTCGTGGCTCGCCGAGGTGGCGCAAAGCGCGCTCGACATCGTTCTTTTCATCGACGAGGCGGACAGGCTGCCGCCTGCCACTCGCGAGTTGCTCGGTTATTTGCTGCGCAATGCGCCGACCAATTTGCGCGTGATCGTCGCTGCGCGCTCCGACTGCGATTTGCAGGTGGCGGACCTCGTCGCCTACGGCCAATGCGCGCGCGTGGGCGGCGCGCAGCTTTGTTTCAGCCTGGACGAGACGCTGGCGCTCGTGAGGGCGCGTTTCGGCGACAAGGTTTCGCGAGACGAGGCCGCACGCCTGCACGAGATCACCGAAGGCTGGCCGCTTGGCCTTCAGCTCGCGTTGTCGGTGATGGATGCCGGCGGCCAGTCGCAACTGCCCTGGCTCGACCTGCACGGCGGCGCGCTGCGCGAGCAGTTCGTCGCTTTCATGCTGCGCAACCTCGGCGCGGACGATCTGGAATTCCTCACGCGCGTGTCGCACGTCGATCATCTGCATCCGGCGCTGGTGGCGGTGTTGACCGGCGATCCGCAGGCCGCCGACCGGCTGGTGCGGCTCGTGCGCGAAACGCCTTTGTTCATCGCCGGTGTCGAAAGCGAATGGCTTCGCATGCACTCGCTCGCCCGCGGCGCGCTGCGGCAGCGGTTCGACCAGCTTTCGCCAATCGAGCAACGCAAGTTGCACGCGCTGGCAGCCGATTGGTTCGCGAACCAGGAGATGCTCGAAGTCGCGGCACGTCACGCGCTGGCGGCGGGCGAGGACCAGAAAGCCTACGACCTGGCCGAGCGCAGCCTTTACGACGCAACGATGCGCGGCCGCCAGGCTGTCGCGCTCGAATGGCTTGCGCAGCTGCCGCCCGCCGAAGTGGATCGGCGCCCGCGCCTGTTGCTTGCAGCGGCGTGGACCCTTGCCGTGAGCGAGCGCGGCGACGAAGCCGGCCGCTACGTCGAGCGGATTCTCGCGAACCCGAGCGCGGACGACGGCCTGCGCTGCGAATGCGCGCTGATCCTCGCCGGCGCGCGCCTGTTCGCCGACGACCCGGACGGCTTCGCGCAGTTGCACGACCCATGGGCTGAATCGCCGCCGCTCAAGGACGCCACGCTTCTGGAAATCCACGCGAACCGCAGCGCGTTTCGTGCGCTGCTCGATGGCCAGCCCGCACTCGCGCGACTGCGCCAGCAACAGGCGCCGCACGCGGGTGCGCAACTCGACCGATGGGGCGACTTCGGCATCGGCCTGGCGTATCTCTGGGAGGGGCAGGTCGTGCTCGCGGATCAACTGCTGCGGCCCATGCTGGCTGCGGCCGAGGGCGACCTCGGACGTCGCAGCTCGTTCGCGACGATGACCGCGGCGTTGCTCGCGGCGTCCCTGTGGGAACAGGACAGGCCGGAGGAAGCAAGTGCGCTGCTCGCCAATCGGCTCGACGTGCTGGAGCGGAGTGCGCTGCCCGAGTGCGTGATGCTCGGCTATCGGACGATGGCGCGCGTCGCCGTCGCCGCTGGGCAGGACCATCGCGCGCTCGAACTGCTGGGCGCGCTCGATGCGGTAGGTGTTGCGCGCAAGCTGCCGCGCCTGCGCATCGCGAGCCTGGCCGACCAGGTGCGCGTGCATGCACGCAGCTTTCGCGCGCAGACTTGCCGTGAGCTGTGCTTCGCGATGGACGCGATTTACGAGCGGGAACAAGCCGAGCGCGGGCCTTTGTGGCGGCGCAGCGTGCAGCCCGTCAAGGCGATCGCGCAGGCGTATGCGGCAATCGCCGATCGCAAGTGGCGCGCTGCACTCGATCCGCTCGCGCGAGCCGATGCGACAGCACGCGAGGTGAAGCAGGGCCGGTTGCACATCGAACTGCTTGGGCTTCGCGCGTACGTCATGGA
>DATJJL010000400.1:0-9953 GCA_035492155.1 Ramlibacter sp.
GCGCTGGAGAAGGCGCCCGCGAACGACGACTACCTGTTCGGCCGCGGCGCCGCGTGGTTTGCTTTCGCGATGACGATGGCGCTGATGATCTTCGACTACGTCGACCGGCAGGTCATCGTGTCGCTGTTTCCGTATCTCAAGACCGAGTGGCAGCTGTCGGACAAGCAGCTCGGTGGGCTTGTCTCTGTCGTGTCGATCACGGTGGCGCTGGGCGCATTGCCCGTCGCGCTCTTCGCCGATCGGGTGAGCCGCGTGAAAAGCATCGTTGCGATGGCGGCCGCATGGAGTCTTGCGTCGATCTCCTGCATGTTCGCGCGCGGTTATGGCGCGCTGTTTGCGGCGCGCGCGATGGTGGGTCTGGGCGAGGCGGGCTACGGCTCCGTCGGCAGCGCGCTCATCGTGAGCCACTTTCCGCAGCGGCTTCGCGGCGCGTTGATGGCGGGCTTTTTCGCTTGCGCTTCCGTCGGCTCCGTTCTTGGCGTGATGCTGGGCGGCTTGATCGCGTCGAAGTGGGGCTGGCAATCGGCTTTCGGCGTCGTCGGCGTGCCGGGGTTGGTGCTGGCGCTCGCGTACCTGAAGGTGCGCGACTATCCGACCATAGCCCTCGCGCCCGAGCTGGATGCGAAGCGGCGTTCCGTCACCGAGGCGGGCATGCACATCGCGCGTCTGCTGGTGCGCGCGCCCACGATGCTGTGGGTGTGCATCGGCGGCGCGGCGCAGCTTATCGTCGTCTCCGCCCTGTGGGCCTGGTTGCCGAGCTTCCTCAATCGTGTGCACGGTGTCGCACCGGCGCAGTCGGGGGTGAAGGCCGCGGTCGTTGTGCTGTGCTGTGCGGCCGGCGCGGTCGTGTGGGGCGCAGTGGTGGACAAGGCGGGCGCACGTGCGCCGCGCCGCAAACTGGCCGTGATGGCGGCGCTTTGCGTCGTGTCGATGCTCGTACTCGTCACCGCGTTCGCATTCGTGCAAGACCACACCACGCAATTCGCGGTGATCGCGCTCGGTGGCTTCTTCGCGACGTGCACCGTCGGCCCCGTCGTTGCCATTGCGCTCGATGTCACGCATCCCGGCGTGCGCTCGACGGGTGCGTCGGTGCTCGCGCTGTTCCAGAACCTTCTCGGCCTGGCGACCGGTCCCTTCCTTGCGGGGGTTCTGTCCGATGCGTGGGGACTCGTTCCGGCGCTCACGGTGATGCCGCTCTTCGCTCTTGTCGCCGCCGGTGCTTTCCTCTTGGCGGCGCGCAGTTATGAGGCGGACAAGGCCCGCGCCCACCAGCCGCTGGGTAGCGACGAACCCCTCTACGCAGGGGGGTATGGATCAGGTCGCACTGCTTAACTTCCAACTATCACAACCGAAGGACTCGAGGAGACTCATGAAACTCAGAACGATCAGCCTGGCCTGCGCCGCAGCACTTGCCGCACCGGCGTTCGCGCAATCGAACGTCACGGTGTATGGCGTGCTCGACGGCGGCGTGCTGTCGATCGACAACGTCAGCACCAGCCCGCTGGGTTACGTTCCGATTCCCGTGAAGGGCGGCCGCTCCACGCAGCTGAAGGACGGCGGTATCGGGGGCAGCAACTGGGGCATGCGCGGCACGGAAGATCTCGGCGGCGGTCTCGCTGCGACGTTCCAGCTGCAAGGCAACATCAACGTGAAGGACGGCAGCACGGGCGGCCCGAACAGCACCGCGGGCACGTCGTTCTTCAACCAGTTCTCCACCGTCGGCCTGCGCGGCCCGTTCGGCGAAGTGAAGATCGGCCGGCAGGTTTCGCCGATGTACTACGCGATGGCATCGACCGACGCACGCGGCGCGCGCTACTTCGGCTCCGTGCTCACGGGGCTGGTGGGCCTGAACAGCGCGAGCGGCGCATGGGCGGGCAACAACTCCAACCCTGCCTTCGGCACCGTCTACAACGACAACGCCGTCGTCTATGCCACGCCCACGTGGAACGGCATCACGGCGAATCTCGAATACGCCTTCGGCAACACGGCGGGCAGCAGCAAGGCCAATTCGCAGCAGGCCGCAACGCTCACGTACGACAAGAACGGCCTGAAGCTTTCAGCGCTCTACTACAACGGCTGGGGCAACGACTTCGCAACCGCGTCGGCGCTGTACACCGCCGCTGTCGGCGCCGCTGCTGCACCTGCCGCTGTTGCTGCCGCCGGCTTCTCGCCGACGGCGAACACCAACCGGCTCGAGTCCGTCGGCGCGCTCTACAACATCGGTGCGTTCACGGTGAGCGGCTCGTATTTCCGCGCGCGCAATCCCGCGCACGCCGTCGTGAAGAACGGCTCCGACAGCCTGGACATGTGGACCGTCGGCGGCGGCTGGCGCGTGTCGAACGTGCTGATCACCGCGGGTTATTACCACATCAAGGACAACAAGAACGCGGGCAACAAGGCGACGCAGTTCGCGATCGGCGCGGAGTACTACCTGTCGAAGCGCAGCGCGGTTTACATCGAAGGTGCGACCGTCACGAACCACGGCACGAACATGAACCTGAGCCCCGTGTACGCAACGCCTGTGGGCGCCAACAACAACGTGCATGCGGTCATGGCCGGCTTGCGCCACAGTTTTTAAAAGTGATGCTCGGCAAGATGATGCACAGGCAGCTCCTGGTCTCGTCGCTCCTGGAGCATGCCGAAAGGCATCACGGCGACCAGGAAATCGTCTCGCGGCGGGTCGAAGGGGACATCCATCGCACCACGTATGCCGAGCTTGCTGCACGCTCGCGCCGCATGGCGCATGCGCTGCGCGAGTTCGGTGTGCGCGAGGGCGATCGCGTCGCAACGCTGGCGTGGAACGGCTACCGGCACATGGAGCTGTACTACGCGGTGTCCGGCTCGGGCAGTGTGCTGCACACGATCAACCCTCGACTGCATCCGGATCAGGTGGTGTGGATCGCGGACCATGCGGAAGACCGCGTGCTGTTCTTCGATCTCACGTTCCTTCCGCTGATCGAGGCCATCGCGCCGCGCGTGAAAACAATCCGCGCCTTCGTTGCGATGACGGACCGTGCGCACATGCCCGTGAATTCGCCGGTGAACATCCTGTGTTACGAAGACCTGCTGGAGACCTACGGCGGCGAGGGTGATTTCGAATGGCCGCAGCTCGACGAGAACACGGCGAGTTCGCTTTGCTACACGTCGGGCACCACAGGCCACCCGAAGGGCGCGCTGTACAGCCATCGCTCGTCGGTGCTGCACACGTACGCGCTCTGCCTGCCGGATTCGTTCGGCCTTTCGGCGCGCGACACGGTATTGCCGGTGGTGCCGATGTTCCATGTGAACGCGTGGGGCATTCCGTACGCAGGTTGCATGACGGGCGCGAAGATCGTTTTCCCCGGCCCCTTCCTGGACGGCAAGAGCCTGTACGAGTTGTTCGAGGCCGAAGGCGTGACGATCTCCGCCGGCGTGCCGACAGTGTGGCAAGGCCTGCTCGCGCATGTCGAAGAAAACAACCTGAAGTTCTCCACCATGCGCCGCACGGTGATCGGCGGCTCGGCGTGCCCGCCCGCGATGATGCGTGCCTTCCAGGACCGCTACGACGTGAACGTGCTGCACGCGTGGGGCATGACGGAGATGAGCCCGCTCGGCACGGTGTGCACGCTCAAGCCGCGCCACGAGAGCCTGACCGCCGAGGAAAAACTCGCGGTGCAGGCCAAACAGGGCCGCAGCGTGTTCGGCGTCGACATGAAGGTTGTCGATGCCCAGGGCAGTGAGCTGCCGCACGACGGCAAATCGTCCGGCGAGCTGATGGTGCGCGGCCCCTGGGTCATCAACGAATACTTCAAGGGCGAGGGCGGCAATCCGCTGGTGGAAGGATGGTTTCCCACCGGTGACGTGGCCACGATCGACGCCGACGGCTTCATGCAGATCACCGATCGCAGCAAGGACGTGATCAAGTCCGGCGGCGAGTGGATCGGCTCCATCGACCTGGAGAACATCGCGCTATCGCATCCGGCGGTCGCGAACGCTGCATGTATCGCAGTGCGACATGTGAAGTGGGATGAGCGCCCGCTGCTCGTGGTGGTGAAAAAGCCCGGCGCGCAGCTCACGCGCGACGAGCTGATCCGCTTTTACGACGGCAAGATCGCGCGCTGGTGGACACCCGACGACGTGGTGTTCGTCGACGCGATTTCGCTCGGCGCCACCGGCAAGGTGCAGAAGAACCGCCTGCGCGAGCAGTACGCCGACTGGCTGCTAAAGCGCGCTTGAGATGGAATTCGCAGAACGACTTCCGTTCGCCGCGCATATTGCGCGCGGCCTGGCGCCCGGTGTGATCGCATGCGCGGTGGTTGGCGCTGCGTCGGCATTCCTGTCGGAGCACTACGGCGCGCCGGTGATGCTCTTCGCCTTGCTGCTGGGCATGGCGATGAATTTCCTCTCCGGCGACGGCGCGTGCAAACCCGGCATCGAGTTCACTGCAAAGCAGGTGCTGCGTGTCGGCATCGCGCTGCTCGGCCTGCGCATCACGGCGGCGCAAGTGGTCGCCGTGGGCTGGGGGCCGGTGCTGCTGGTGGTGATCTGCGTCGTGGTGACGATCGTGGTGTCGATGATCGCTGCTCGCCTGCTGGGTTTCCAGGTGCTTTTCGGGCTGCTCACAGGCGGGGCGACTGCGATCTGCGGTGCATCGGCGGCGCTGGCGCTGTCGGCCGCGTTGCCATCGCATCCGATGAAGGACCGCGCGACTCTTTTCACCGTCATCGGCGTGTCGGCGCTTTCGACGACGGCGATGATCGTGTACCCGATGCTTGCGCGCGCCATCGGCCTTGACGACCGGATGGCGGGCCTCTTCCTCGGAGCGACCATCCACGACGTCGCGCAAGTGGTGGGCGCGGGCTACAGCTTGTCGAACGTGGCCGGCGACACGGCAACGCTCGTCAAGTTGATGCGCGTCGCGATGCTGCTGCCGGTGATCGTCGTGGCCGCGATGATGACGCGCTCCAGCGCGAAAAAGGGCGAGGGCGAGGGCGATGCCGAGGGCGAGCGTCCGCCGCTTTTGCCGTGGTTCGCCGTCGCGTTCGCGGTGCTCGTTGCATTGAACAGCACGGGCTATGTGCCGCACCCGATGCAATCCGTCGGCAACGACGTTTCCCGCTGGTGCCTGGTCGCCTCGATCGCGGGCATCGGCATGAAAACGCAGTTGAAAGAGCTGGCCACCGTCGGCATCAAACCGGTGTTGCTGATGCTGGGCGAAACAACATTCCTTGCCGTGCTCGCGCTTGCGCTCATGCGCTGGCTGGGCTGAAGCTTCACAATCACTCCATTGGCACAACCATGAAGATCGTCCACATCGCCGCGGGCGCGCTGCTCGCTTTCGCCTCGGTGCTTTCTCACGCGCAAGCGTGGCCAACCAAGCCGGTGCGCCTGATCGTCGCCGGCCCTGCGGGTGGCAGCGCCGACATCGTCGCGCGCCTCGTGGCCGATCCCCTGTCGAAAGAGATTCACCAGCCGGTTGTCGTCGAACCCAAGGCCGGTGCGGGCGGCTCCATCGCCGTCGCTGATTTGCTGCAGGCACCGCGCGACGGGCAGACGCTGCTCGTCGCCGTCAACTCGGTGGCCAGCGAAGTGCCGCACATCATGAAGCTGCGCTGGGATCCGCTGAAGGAGCTCAAGCCGCAGGCCGAACTCGCGCACGGCGGGCTTGTGTTGATCGCGAATCCGACGGTGCCGGCGAAGAACCTGAAGGAACTCATCGCGTGGGCGAAGACGAAACCGAATGCCATCACGTATGCGTCTTACAGCCCCGGCACGATGTCGCATGTGCTCGGCCTCATCTTGAATCAGGCCGCGGGCATCGATCTGGTTCACGTTCCCTACAAAGGCTCGACCCCCGCGCTGCAGGACGTGATGGGCAATCATGTGCCGCTGATGTTCGACGGCATCGCCACGTCGCTGCCGATGATCAAGGGTGGCAAGGTGAAGGCGATCGCGGTGAGTACGCCCAAGCGCATGCCGCAATTGCCCGACGTGCCGACTTTCCGCGAATTGGGCTATCCGCAGATGGAGGCGATCGGCTGGATGGGTTTGTGGTCCACGCCCGATGTGCCGGCGGCAACGCAGGCGCGGCTACGCGAAGCGGTGTTGAAGGTTCTTGCCGATCCGTCGCTTCGGGCGCGCATGCTCGAAACCGGGTTCGACAACGGTTCGGGTGCAACGCCCGAGGCGCTGCAGAAAAATCTGCGCAGCGATTCCGAGCGCGTGGGGCGAATGCTGAAGTCGATCGGCTTCACGCCGGAGTAGATCAGCGCCTGGCGACGCCTCTCAAGTGATCAACTTGCGGCCCAGGCGCTTTTCAACCGAAGCTATCTTGCTCGCAAGGCGCGATTCGCCACCTTCGCGATAGTCCATCTTCAGGTTCATGCCGATGCGCGCGCAGTCGGGCTCGAGTGCGTGAAAGCAGTCGGCAACGACTTTCATCACGGCGTCGAAATTTCCTTCGAGGATCGTGCCAATCGGCGTCAGCCGGTACGTGACGCCGCTGCGGTCGATGACATCGAGGATGCGCGCGACGTAGTCGGTGAGACCTTGGCCGCGGTCGGGCGGGTTCATTGCGAATTCGAGGAGGACCATATTTGTTTCTCCGTGTGCCGATAGAGTAGCGGCATTCCAACCGACGAGGACGCGCCATGTTCAAACCCTTCGACCTCACCCATCGCACCGTCGTCGTCACGGGCGGCAACGGCGGCATCGGCTACGGCATGGCCAGTGCGTTGCTGCAGGCCGGTGCGTCCGTGATGATCTGGGGCAATCGCCCGGACAAGACCGAAGACGCGAGGGTGAAACTCGCGGCCGAGTGCGGCGACGCGCCGCGCGTGCATGCACTGGTGTGCGACGTCGGTGACGAAGCGCAGGTGGAAGCGGCCTTCGCTCAATCGGTGCGGGCGCTGGGCGGCAGGGTGGATGCGTGCTTCGCGAATGCCGGCGTTTCGAGCAAGGGCACGATGCTGCAGGACATCACGCTCGATGAATTTCGCCGCGTGCAGCGGGTGAATGTGGAAGGCGTGTTCCTGACTTTCCGCGCGGCCGCACGGCACATGATCGAGCATGGGCAGGGCGGATCGCTTGTCGCAACCGCGAGTACGGCGGCTGTGGAAGGCGCGGCGCGCAACAGCCACTACGGCGCGTCGAAGGGCGCGGTGACGGCGATGGTTCGCGCGCTGGCGGTGGAGCTTGCGCGGCACACGATCCGCGTCAACTCCATCCTGCCCGGATGGATCGAAACCGAGATGACCGAGCGCTCGATCGGCAATTCGAAATTCGCCGACGCGGTGATGCCGCGCATCCCGGCGCGCCGCTGGGGCACGAAGGAAGACTTCGGCGGCATCGCGGTGTACCTGGCCAGCGATGCCTCGTCTTATGCGACGGGCGAACAGTTTCTCATCGACGGCGGCTATACGAAGTTCTAGCCGACGAGTCAGTCCAGGGGGACGCACAGGCGTGGTCTCGTCCGACATCGTGCAGGCTCGCCACGCGTTGAACTGGTGAACGCACCTGAACGAAAGGAATCCACCATGTTCAAACCAATTCTTCGCACGCTGCCCGTTGCTGTCGCGCTTGCCTGTGGCTCAGGCTGGGCCGCAACTTCGACGAGCACGGCCAACACCAACACCGGGCCCAATCACAGCACTCTGGCAGGCGTCAGCGCCGCCCAGCCCGGTAGCCCAGCCGATACGACGCATGCTTTGGGCGCGAATGCCAAGGCCGACGCGAAGCTGTCGCACGGCGACAAGGAATTCATCGAGGACGCCGCGAAGGGCGGCATGTTCGAAGTGCAGTCCGGCCAGCTTGCCGCGCAGAAGGGCAGCGATCAGTCGGTGAAGGATTTCGGCAACAAGCTCGCCCAGGACCACGGCAAGGCGAACGACGAGCTCAAGCAGATCGCCGAAGCCAAGGGCGTGAAGATCCCCGACAAGGACAGCTGGGGCGAGCGTCATGAGATGAGCAAGCTGCAGAAGCTGAGCGGCCCCGCCTTCGACCGTGAATTCGCGCAGCACGCCGTGAAGGACCACGAGAAGGACATCAAGGACTTCGAGAAGGCCTCGACCAAGTTGCAGGACCCCGACCTGAAGGCCTGGGCCCAAAAGCAGCTGCCCACGCTGAAGGAGCACCTCGCGCTGGCCCAGAAGCTGGCGGGCGCCGATCAGAACGCGAAGGCCTCGACGAATGAGCCGAACACGCGTGCGGCCGGCAACACAGGCTCGATCAGCAAGAAGAGCAGCTCGAAGTACTGACCCGGGTTGAAGCCGAGGGCGCTGCCGCGCGGATGGCGCATACTCTGTCGCATCCACAGCGAGTGCGAAGGAGCGCCCTTTTGAAAGACCAGGTCAAGACGAAGATCCGCAAGGACGGCCTTCGGTACCAGAGCAAGACGCAGGGCAGCGAGTTCACCGGCCCGTTCGGCGGCACGATGAGCTGCATCCTGTGCGGCAAGCACGTTCCCCGCTCGCGCCTGGCTTCCGTCATGCTGGGCGGCCGCCGCCAAATGCGCTGCCGCGACGGCTGCTGACCGAAGGGAAGAAAACGATGCCGAAACCCAATTACTCCTTCGAAAAACGTCAGCGCGAGCTGGAGAAAAAGAGAAAGAAAGAGGAGAAGGCGCAGCGCAAGGCGAACCCGCCGCCTTCGCCCACCCAGGGCGAATCCGCTTCAGGGACCACGACGGGCCAGGGCGAAGTGCCGAAGGACTAGGCCTCCTCGTGAAGCGCAAATCGAGGATTTACGCTTCAAATTTGAAGCGTAAAAACCTAGAATGCGCTTCATGTATCTCTGGCAGGCGCCGGGCTGGCCCGGCCTCACATGGAACGCGATCGCGCTGACACCCGCCATCGCCCAGGCGCGCGTCGCGCAGGGCCGCATGCTGGGCATTGCAGCCGGCCTGGGCATAGCGGAGCTTGCGCAGCTTCAACTCACCGAATGGACGCAGGAGGCCATCGCCACTGCAAGGATCGAGGGCGAGGCGCTCCAGCTCAATTCCGTTCGCGCGTCCGCGGCGCGCCGGCTCGGTCTCGCGCACGCGGCAGCATCTACCGGTGATGCCCGCGCCGAGGCAACGCTCGATGTCTTGCAGGCCGCCGTCGCGCACTGGGATCGTCCGCTGAAGGACAAGGATCTTTTCGCATGGCAGGCCGCGCTTTTCCCGACCGGTCGTAGCGGTCTCACGCGCATCGCGACTGGACGTTGGCGCACGCATGCGGAGCCGATGCAGATCGTCACCGCGCGCCTGGGCAAGCCCGACGTGGTGCACTACGCCGCGCCCGCTTCGGCGGATGTGCCGCAACACATGCGCCTGTGGATCGAGTGGTTCAACGTGCACAGCCGCGTCCCGCAAATCGATGGCCTGGTGCGCGCAGCCATCGCGCATTTGTGGTTCGAGGCCGTGCATCCTTTCGAGGATGGCAACGGCCGCATCGGCCGCGCAGTCGCGGAGCTTGCGCTGGCGCAGGACATGCGCAGCAGCCAGCGCATCTTCAGCCTCTCCGCGCAAATTGCCAAAGACAGGACAGGCTATTACGCGCAGCTGCAGGCGGCCACGGGCAACGACAAGCTCGATGTGACGCCTTGGGTCGCGTGGTTCGTCGAGAGAATTCACGCGGCCTTCGAAGCTGCGACCGGGCAGATGCAGAAGGCTGTCGACCACACCACATATTGGGCTGGCGTTCACGCGCAGCATCCGCAGCTGAGTGCTTCGCAGCGCAAGTGCCTCGCAAGCCTGCTGGAGGCCGGGCCCGATGGTTTTGCGGGTGGGATGAGCACCGAGAAGTATGTGAACCTGACGGGCGTGTCGCGGGCAACTGCCTATCGCGAGTTGACGGAACTCAGCGAGTGGGGGTTGCTGGAGAGGACGGGCGTCGGCAGGGGAACGCGATACGCCATGCAGTTCGCGAATGCGTAACCTTCCGATTTCTCATTTGCACGCCGTGCGAGGCCGGTCGTAAGCTGACGCTTCTCCA
>DATJJL010000401.1:0-11419 GCA_035492155.1 Ramlibacter sp.
CACAGCTCTTGGCAAGGCTGCGGGGCCGCTGCCGGACGCCAGCCCTTTTCGCCGTTGGCTCGTCGAAGCGCAAAACGCGCTTGTCGCGGCGATGTGCGATCACGCCGGGCGCGACCCTGAGAGCGCCGGCTTTGAGGCGCAAGCGCTGGGGCGGGTTGCATGTGATCTACACAAGGACGCGCCCGAGCTCGTCCAGGACATCATGAATGCGGCCGAACTCTGCGCGTTGCATGCCATCGACGGCGTTGCCTCAAGTCAGCAATACATGAATCGCCGCGACACGATCGTGACGATGAACGCCAACTACTGGAGGGCGGCGAGCGACATCTTCAACGGCCCGCAGCGCGACCCGAGCGTCTTCGTCACATTTGCGGCAAGAACGATCCTGCTGCGGCCGGACGACAATTTGAGTCGAGTCGTCTGGACCAGTCTTCTCGAGCGAGAAGCAAGCGCGAACACGCCGGAGAAAGAGCGTGCGTTGCTGCGCAACCAGATCGCTGTCCTGGCCTCGGTGCTGCTGAACTCGCCTGCAGACATGAGCCTGTACCCGCTACCCAAAGCGGACTGGATTCACGAGCGCATGTTTCCACTCGTCCCCGTCATTCAGGCAGTACTGCAGCCGCGGCCGCTTGCAGAACTGTGCGCGAGCTATCTCGATGCGAAGGAAATGATCGGCCAGATGCTTGCGGCGCTGGAAGGGAGATTCCCGTCGGGCGCGGGGTCTTCATCGAGCAGCAGCAGTAGCAGCAGTAGCAGCAGCAGCGGAACCTGATCCCCGGCCCCTGTGACCTCGACGACGCCGACTAACAGGGCGATCGCTACCAGCGAAGCGCCGGAGTGACGACGGGTGCGTCCCACAGTGCTTTGCACTCGTCGTTCAACACCGTGAGCGTGATCGATGCGCCAGCCATCTCCAGAGATGTCGTGAAGTTTCCGACCAGCGATCGCGCAACCGTGATGCCTGCGTGCGCAAGTGCCTCGTTCGCTTCTCGATAGAGCAGGTACAGCTCGATAAGCGGCGTGCCGCCCAGGCCGTTGACGAAAAGCAGCACTTCGTTGCCCGGTTTGGCTGCGACATCTTTCAGGATGGGCGGCAAGAGCTCCTGCACGATTTCGCCGGCGGGTTTCACATTTTCACGGCGGCGGCCCGGCTCCCCGTGGATGCCGACGCCGACTTCCATCTCGTCCGCCCCGATTTCGAATGTGCCGACCCCCGCTTCCGGGACCGTGCAGCTCGTGAAAGCCACGCCCATCGACGCAGTGCGCGCGTTGACCTGGTCCGCGATCCGTTTGCAAGCCGCCAGGTCGTCACCCCGCTGCGCAGCTGCGCCGACGATCTTTTCGACGACGACGGTGCCGGCGATGCCGCGCCGGTTCGCGCTGTCCCCGCCCGCGTCGAGCGACACGTCGTCGTTCACCAGCACCGAGGCGAATTCGCCGTCCATCATGTCCATCGCCATCTGGAAATTCAGGACGTCCCCGGCATAGTTCTTCACGATGAACAGCACGCCCGCGTCCCCGCCGACGGCGTTCGCCGCGCCGAGCATCTGGTTCGGCGTCGGTGACGTGAAGACTTGTCCCGGGCACGCGGCATCGAGCATGCCCATGCCCACGAAACCAATGTGCAGCGGCTCGTGGCCGGAGCCGCCACCGGAGATCACGGCGACCTTGGAGCGATTCGGCTGCTTGCGCGTGACGAACAGGGGTTCCGTGTTGAGCGTGACCAGCCCTGCGTGCGCGGCAGCAAAGCCCAGCGCGCTTTCGTATACCAGGTCACTTGGGATGTTGGTGAACTTCTTCATGCGGCCGGAATGTCTTCGCACGATTATGGTCAGCGGCCCGCGACCTGTCACGCGGTCATGCGAGGTTTTCGGCGGTGATGATCTCGATGCGCGGGTTGCTCACGGCCAGCGCCCCGCGCACCTCCTCGCACAGCAGTCGCAGCACGCGGGCCGCAGTCATGATTCCGTAGTGCACGTCCTGCTGCAACACGAAGGTCACGGTGTTGGCGACCAGGAGCGAGCGGTGCATCTCCAGCAGGTCGTGGACCACGAATCCGAGCGAGCTGTCGTAGCCGTATTCCTGCAGGGCGCGGCTGACGCCGTGCGAGCCCGGTCCGACGTTGTAGAGCGCGTGGATCCGCCCGCCGAGCTTTTCGGGATGGAGGAATTCCTTGGCGAACGCGTAGGCCTGCTCCTCCGCCTCGGGCATGTCCGGGAGCTCGAAGAGCATTGCGGAAGGAAAGCGCTCCTCGAGCACTTGCGCAAAGCCGATCCGGCGGTCGATCTCTGCTGCGAAACGTGTGGGCGGTGAAAGCATCACGCAGCGCCCGTGTTCGGATCGCGGAAGCCCGCGCCCCAGCAGCAGCCCCGCCGTCCGCCCGGCAGCACGGTTGTCCGCGCCGACGAAGGTCTCGCGTTGCGATCCAGGCACGTCGGAGAAGAGCGTCACGACGTGCACGCCCGCTCGCACCAGCTCGTTGATGGCGAGCTTTACCTGCGGCACGTCGGGCGCAAGCAAGGCGATGCCATCCAGGTCCGTCATCTTGGCGAGTTCGATGGCGAAGTCCGCGCCATCGTTGTTGGGCAGGCGGTGCGTGATCTCGGTGATGTGCTGGTGGCGGAAATCGCCGGCGGCCTGCGCCACCATCCGGTCGATCATGTCGAAGAAGCCGCGCCTGGCGGCCGGCAGCACGAACCCGAACCGGTAATTGGGCGTCGCGCGAGGCCGCCCGCGAACCGGCGCGCCGGCACCCAGGGAGGCCATCACCGCGCGCACGCGCTCCACGGTCGCGGGGTTGACGCCGGGCCGGTTGTTCAGCACCCGGTCGACCGTTGCCGTGCTGACGCCGGCGGCGTCCGCTATCTGATTGATGGTTGCTGGCATTCCCCTCAATAAATCAATCGCCCGGCCCCGAATGTACTGCATTTGCTTCCAGCTCGGCACGGCGGCGTTCCGGGCGGCCACTTCGGTTTCCACTTGATGCAGTAAATTCCTTCTTGTTGATTGATTAAGATTGATTTATTATTTCCAAGGTCGGCCAAAGCGTTGAGGGGCGCGGTTTCTGGTCTTGCAGCCTGTCCGACGGCATTGCAGTAAATCCATCTTTTTATTCAATCTGGAGGCAAATCAATGAAGAGCTACGCAATCGCGGTGGCAGCGGCGCTGGCGTCCGTTGGCACCGCAGGCTGGGCCCAGTCGTCGGTGTCGGTGTTCGGCTTTGTCGAGCTGCAGGCGGGCAGGCAGACGCAACAGGCGCCAGGCACGCAGATGTTCGACATGGGAGGCAGCCGTCTCGGCTTCAAGGGCGACGAGGACCTGGGCGGTGGCACGAAGGCATCCTTCTACCTGGAACATCGCTTCGACCCGCAATCCGGCGCGACTAACGGCGGCAGCACGTTCTGGAAGGGCGGCTCGTGGGTGGGCCTGAGCAACAGCGACAGCTGGGGTGCCGTGAAGCTGGGCCGCTGGTGGTCGCAGGCGTTCCTGAAGGCGCAATACGCGGCCGATCCGTTCGGCATGGGCACATTGGGCGAAGGCACGTACGGCTCCGTCGGCTGCGGCCCGGCATTCCGGGGCGGCTGCCTCGGCACGTTCTGGATGAACAACTCGGCCACATACGAAAAGTCGTTCGGGGCGGTCAACTTCGGTGCGCAGTACTCGGTGCCATCGGTGGCCGGCGGCAAGCATCCCTGGAACGTGGGCGTGAGCTATGCGGACGGCCCGGTGTACCTCGGTTTCGGGCACGAGGCATCCAACGATGGCTCGTCGAACGAACGCTGGACGTCCGTCGCAGCCAACTATGACCTCGGCGTCGCGAAGCTGTACGCAGGCTACGGAACGGGGCGCGATGCGGCATCCGTCAGCCGCAAGAACGTGCTCGCCGGTTTCAGCGCACCCGTCGGTGCAGGCGAGATCATCGGTTCGTACGACGTGCAGGACGAAGGCGGCGCACGCGTCGAGCAACTTCTGTCGTTCGGCTACAAGTACCACTTGTCGAAGAACACCAACGTCTTCGCGGTGGTCGCCAACGACAGCAAGGCGCCGGCCGGCACCAACAAGTCCGGCTACGCGGTCGGCATGTTCCACGCGTTCTGATGGCCATGCAGGCGTTCAACCTTCGCAGCCTGTTCCCCGCGCAGGGCGACCTGCCGCCGCAGCATCGGCTCGAGCGGCAGGTCGAGCAGCGCACCTGGTTGCTGGACGGGCGCCTGCAACCGTGGACCGGGCAGTGCAAGACGGTCCTCTCGCCCGTGTGCACGGTGGATGCCGGCGGCAAGCTCAGCCAAGTGCCGCTCGGAAGCCACCCGCAGATGGGCGTCGCAGAAGCGGACGCGGCCGTCGAGGCCGCGGCCCGCGCGTACGACTGCGGGCGAGGTGCGTGGCCGACGATGACCGTGGCCGGCCGCATCGCGGCGATGGAGAAGTTCCTGGCCGCAATGCTCGCGCAGCGCGCGCGCGTCGTGCAACTGATCATGTGGGAGATCGGCAAGTCGCTGGCCGACTCCGAAAAGGAATTCGACCGCACGGTGGCTTATGCACAGGCCACGGCCGATGCCCTGAAGGATCTGGACAACGGCGATTCGCGTTTCCAGGTCGTGGAGGGAACCATCGGCCAGGTGCGACGCACGCCCCTGGGCGTGGTGCTGTGCATGGGGCCCTACAACTACCCGCTCAACGAGACGTTCTGCACGTTGGTGCCGGCGCTCCTCATGGGAAACACGGTGGTGCTCAAACCGCCGCAGTACGGCACGCTGCTGTTCGAGCCGCTGCTGGAAGCCTTTCGCGACTCGTTTCCGCCAGGTGTGGTCAACACCGTGTACGCGCCTGGCGAGGTGGTCGTTCCCCGCATGCTCGCCTCCGGCAAGATCGACGTACTCGCGCTGATCGGTTCGAGCCGGGTCGCCGACCACCTCAAGAAGCAGCATCCGAGATCGCACCGGCTGCGCGCCGTGCTGGGGCTGGACGCGAAGAACGCCGCGATCGTCCTGCCCGATGCCGACATCGAACTTGCCGTGCGCGAATGCGTTTCGGGCGCGCTGTCGTTCAACGGCCAGCGCTGCACGGCGCTGAAGATGCTCATCGTCCACCGCAGCGTGGTCGGCGCGTTTGTCCAGCGACTCGCGGCAGAGATCGCGAAGCTCAAGATCGGCATGCCTTGGGAAAGCGGTGTGCACATCACGCCCTTGCCCGCGCCGCACCGCACGGCCTACATGATCGAGGCGCTGCAGGATGCGCGCGAGAAGGGCGCCTCGATCATCAATCCGGGCGGCGGGCTTTTTTGCGAGACGCTGTTTTATCCGGCCGTCGTGTACCCCGTGCGCGAAGGCATGAAGCTGTATCGCGAAGAGCAGTTCGGCCCCATCGTGCCCGTGATGCCTTTCGATGACGTGCAGGAGGCGCTGGACTACGTCGTGACATCCGAGCATGGCCAGCAGGTGAGCATCTTCGGGCGCGACCCTGCGCGCATCGGCTCGATGGTCGACCCGCTTGTGAACCAGGTCTGCCGCGTGAATCTCAATTCCCAGTGCCAGCGCGGACCCGATGCCTTCCCGTTCGCGGGTCGCAAGGATTCCGCCGAGGGCACGCTCTCCGTGCGCGATGCGCTTCGCGCGTTTTCGATCCGCTCGATGGTCGCCGCGAAGCACACCGACTCGAACCGAAAGCTGCTCAACGCCATCGTGCACGACCACTGCTCCAAATTCATCAACACCGGATTCATCCTCTAGCCATGAAGCGCGAACGCCACGCCAAGATCGTCGCCACGCTCGGCCCTTCGAGCTCGGACGAAGCATCCATCGGCGCGCTGTTCGACGCCGGTGCCGATGTGTTCCGCCTGAATTTCAGCCACGGCTCGCACGAGCAACACCGCGAGCGGTATGCGCTCGTGCGCCGCATCGAGCGCGATCGTGGGCGGCCGATCGCTGTGCTGATGGACCTTCAGGGTCCGAAGTTGCGCATCGGCTCGCTCGGCGGCAAGACGCTCGCGCTGCAGGCCGGCGGGCATTTCCGGCTCGACCTCGACGACGCGCCCGGCGATCCGCGGCGCGCGCCGCTGCCGCATCCGGAGATCTTCGCAGCCCTGCGCGTGGGCGCTTCGCTGCTGCTGGACGACGGCAAGCTGCGGCTCGAAGTGCTGGAGCACGGCAGCGATTACGCGCTCACGCGCGTTGTTGTCGGCGGCGACCTGTCGGAGCGCAAGGGCGTCAACGTGCCGTCGGTCGTGCTGCCGCTGGCAGCGCTCACGCCGAAAGACCGGCGCGACCTGGACTTCGGGCTCTCGATGGGTGTCGACTGGGTCGCGCTGTCGTTCGTGCAGCGCCCCGAGGACGTGCGCGAGGTCAAGGAAATCGTGGCCGGCCGCGCCGGTGTGCTTGCCAAGCTCGAAAAGCCCGCCGCGATCGATTCGCTCGAAGCCATCGTTGCCGAATCGGACGCCGTGATGGTCGCCCGCGGTGACCTGGGCGTGGAACTTCCCGCCGAACAGGTGCCGCCGATCCAGAAGCGCATCGTGCGTGCTTGCCGCGCGGCGGGCAAGCCCGTGGTCGTCGCAACGCAAATGCTCGAATCGATGATCGCGTCGCCCGTGCCAACGCGTGCCGAAGCATCGGACGTCGCGAACGCGGTGTACGAAGGCGCCGACGCGGTGATGCTGTCGGCCGAGTCGGCCTCGGGGCGTTTTCCGCGCGAAGCCGTGGCCATGATGGACCGCGTGATCCGGCAGGCGGAAGCCGACGATGCGTGGCGCGGCGCGCTCGATGCGAGCGCCACGCCACCGACGGCGGCCATCCCCGACGCGATCTGCCGTGCCCTGCGCGAGAGCGAAAAGCTCCTGCCCGTGAAGGCCGTGGTGGCCTACACGCGCTCCGGTGCGACCAGCGTGCGCGCGGCCCGCGAACGCCCGGACGTGCCGGTGCTGGGCATCACGCCCGAGATTGCGACAGCGCGTCGCCTTGCGCTGGTCTGGGGTGTCCATCCCGTCCACCACGATGAACTCGTCGCCGATACGCCGCACATGGTGAGCCAGGCCTGCGCCGTCGTGCAGCGCGAAGGCTTCGCACAACCCGGCGACATCGTCGTCATCGCCTCCGGCATGCCCTTCGGCGTGCCCGGAACCACCAACTTCCTGCACATCGCCAAGGTTTGATCCCATGCCCCGTATCAGCAGCATCGAAGCCATCGAAATCCTCGACTCCCGGGGCTACCCGACCGTGGCCGCCACCGTCCGGCTGGAAACCGGGCAGGTGGGTCGTGCGGCCGTCCCCTCGGGCGCCTCGACCGGTTCGCGCGAAGCGCTGGAGCTGCGCGACGGCGACGCGAAACGCTACGGCGGCAAAGGCGTCAGGCGCGCTGTCGCCCACATCAACACCGAGCTGAACCAGGCGCTGTTCGGCATGGAGGCGGCCGAGCAACGCAGCCTCGACCGGGTCATGCTCTCGCTCGACGGAACGCCCGACAAGTCGCGCCTGGGCGCGAACGCGATCCTCGCTGTGTCGCTTGCAGTGGCGAAGGCGGCCGCACAGGCTCTCGGATTGCCGCTGTACCGGTACTTCGCGGCACGCACCGGCGCGACGCTGAAACTGCCGGTGCCGATGATGAACATCGTGAACGGCGGTGCGCACGCGGACAACAACATCGATGTCCAGGAGTTCATGGTGCTGCCCGTGGGCGCACCGAGCTTCTCCGAGGCGATGCGGCACGGCTCGGAGATATTCCATGCGCTCAAAGGCGTGCTGCGGCGTAAGGGCCTGTCCACAGCCGTTGGTGACGAGGGCGGTTTCGCGCCCGACCTTCCCTCCAACGAGGCCGCGATGGAATTCATCCTCGCGGCCGTCGAGATCGCCGGCTTCAGGCCGGGTCGCGACGTGTGGCTGGGGCTCGACGTCGCAAGTTCGGAGTTCTTCGAAGACGGGCACTACCGGCTGTCGTCGCGCTCGTTCGATCCCGGCCAGTTCGTCGACCTGCTCGCCGGCTGGGCAGCAAGCTATCCCATCCTGTCGATCGAAGATGGGATGGCGGAGGACGACCATGAAGGCTGGAAGCTGCTGACCCGAAAACTCGGCACCAAGCTGCAGCTGGTGGGCGACGACTTGTTCGTCACGAATCCGGAAACCGTGCAGAAGGGTATCGACGGCGGCCTGGCGAACGCGCTGCTGGTCAAGCCGAACCAGGTCGGCTCACTGACCGAAACGCTGACGGCGATCGCCACGGCGACGCGCGCGGGATACGCATGCGTGATCTCGCACCGCTCGGGCGAGACCGAAGACACGACCATCGCCGACCTGGCGGTGGGAACGGCGGCAACGCAGATCAAGACCGGGTCGCTTTGCAGGTCCGAGCGGATCGCCAAATACAACCGGCTGCTTGCCATCGAGCAGGAGCTGGGAGATCGCGCCGCCTACGCAGGCCCCAGCGCCTTCGCCTGCCTGAAGTAATTCGCTGTGCCATCAACGCGCCCCTCTGTCGAGGGAGCGCAGCCTCGCCTCGGACAAGCCGCGGCAACCTCCGCAATTGATTGATTTGCATTGCAGCATAGGGTTTGTATTGATTGATTGATTAAATGATGTGAATACCATCATTCACATCAGACGGTCGACCCGGCCCGGCGAGAGGTACCCGGCGCAGGACGCGGACGAGAGGCTGATGGGCGCCGGGTCGGATGGTCCGACCCGGCCATCTTCCGCAACTTTTGGAGACTTCAATGAGCAAATTCCGATCGAGCCTCTGGCGGCTGCTCGCCGGGGCAAGCCTCGCCCTCACGGGGTTCGGCGCGCACGCCCAGGACAAGAGCCTGACCCTGTGCTGGGCGGCCTGGGACCCCGCCAACGCGCTGGTCGAGCTGTCCAAGGACTTCACCGCCAAGACGGGCATCCAGATGAAGTACGAGTTCGTGCCGTGGCCGAACTTCGCGCAACGCATGCTCAACGAGCTGAACTCGAAGGGCAAGTTGTGCGACCTGCTGATCGGCGACAGCCAGTGGATCGGCGGTGCGGCCGAGCAGGGTCACTACGTCAAGCTCAACGACTTCTTCGCCAAGAACGGCATCAGCATGAAGGACTTCATGCCGGCGACCGTGCTGGGGTATTCGGAGTGGCCGAAGAACACGCCCAACTACTGGGCCCTGCCCGCCATGGGCGACGCCGTCGCGTTCTCCTACCGCAAGGACTGGTTTGCCCGCCCCGAGCTGCGTGCCGAGTTCAGGAAGAAGTACGGACATGACCTCGACGCGCCGAAGACGTGGGACGAGTTCAAGCAGGTCGGGCAGTTCTTCCAGGGCCGCGTGATCGACGGCAAGAAGGTCTACGGCGCAGCGCTTTACACCGAGCGTGGTTCCGAAGGCATCACGATGGGCGTCACCAACACCATGTACGCCTACGGCTTCGAGTACGAAAACCCGAAGAAGCCGTACGACATGCAAGGCTGGGTCAACAGCCCCGGTGCCGTCAAGGGCCTGAAGTTCTACAAGGAGCTGTACGACACCGTCACGCCGCCCGGCCACAGCAACGCGTACATGACCGAGAACCTCGATGCCTACAAGTCGGGGCAGGTCGCGATGCAGATGCAGTTCATCGCCTTCTTCCCGGGCATCTCGAAGGACCCGAACGTCGGCGGCGACAAGACCGGCTTCTTCCCGATCCCGAAGGGCGACAAGCAATTCGCGCAACTCGGCGGCCAGGGCATCTCGGTCGTGAAGTACTCCGACAAGCAGGCGATGGCGCTCGAGTACATGAAGTGGTTCGCGCAGCCGGCCGTGCAGAAGAAGTGGTGGGACGCCGGCGGCTTCACGTGCCTGCAGTCCGTGCTGAACGCGCCCGGCTTCGACAAGAGCACGCCGTACGCGAAGGTGTTCCTCGACTCCATGAAGATGGTCAAGGACTTCTGGGCCGAGCCGTCGTATGCGCAACTGCTGCTCGCGATGCAAAACCGCGTGCATGACTACGTCGTCGCCGGCAAGGGCACGCCGCAAGCCGCGCTCGACGGGCTGGTCAAGGACTGGACCGAGGTCTTCCGCGAAGACGGGAAGTTGAAGTAACAGGTCGCGAAGAAAGAGGAGCTCACGTGAAGCCTCGGTTATTCATGCAAGGGGATGCGGCGGCCCTGGGCCCCGATCCCGCCCACGTATCCGCGGCCGGGACGCCGCGGATGCGGCAGGGACTCTCCGACCGGGCGCTCGCGTGGCTCTTCGTCGGCCCCACAGTCGCGCTGCTGCTGGCTTTCAACATCTTCCCGCTGTTGTGGACGATCTGGCTGTCCTTCACCCGCTACCGCGCCAACCGGCCGGACGCAGGCAGCCCCTGGGTCGGCCTGGACAACTACAGGGCGGTGCTGGGCAGCGAAGCGATGTGGGACCACATGCAGGTCACCGCTCATTTCATGTGCTGGTCGATCGCGCTCGAGCTGCTCCTGGGCTTCGGCCTTGCGCTCATGCTCAATCGCAAGTTCCGCTCGCACAGCTTCTGGAGCACCGCGATCCTGCTGCCCATGATGCTGGCGCCCGCGGTGGTCGGCACTTTCTGGAAGTATTTCTTCGAGCCGCAGTACGGCATCTTCAACTACATCGTCGGCTTCTTCGGCGGCTCGGGCCAGTTCACCATGCTCGGCGACGTGAACCTCTCGCCCTGGGCGATCGTGCTGGTGGACACGTGGATGTGGACACCCTACGTGATGCTGCTGCTGCTCGCCGGCCTGCGTTCGATCCCGCCCTATCTGTACGAGGCCGCGGAAATCGACCGCGCCTCCGAATGGACCAAGTTCTGGCGCATCACCCTGCCGATGGTGCTGCCCTTCATCATCCTTGCGCTGCTGTTCCGCTCGATCGAGAACTTCAAGATGTTCGACCTGGTGAACAACCTGACGAACGGCGGCCCCGGATCGGTGACCGAAGTCGCGTCGATCTCGCTCGAACGCGAAGCCTTCGAGAAATGGCGCACCGGCTATGCGTCCGCCTTCGCGATCATCCTGTTCGTTTCGATCTACGGACTGTCGCTGGTCACGGTGCGTTTCCTGGACAAGGTGAAACAGCGATGAGAGCCTCCCTGCACAGCCCGTTGGAACCCACGGCACTTTCCAAGTGGTTCGCCGGCTCCGTCGTCGTGGCCTACGCGGTGTTGTCGCTGATCCCCCTGGTGTGGATCTTCGCGACCAGCTTTCGCACGCCGAGCGACGCGATCGCCTACCCGCCCAAACTCATGACCCAGCCTTCGCTCGTGGGCTATGTCAATCTCTTCACGACACGCTCGCGCGTGTCGCAGGAAGAGCTGCAGTCGCTGCCGCCGCCCGCCACCTGGTACGAGAAAGTGGTGCGCGACCAGCAGATGATCCTCGCGGGCCCGTCGCGTTTTTCCGACCGCTACCTCAACTCGCTGGAGATCGGCTTCGGCTCGACGCTGCTGTCGGTGGTGCTCGGCACCCTGGCCGG
>DATJJL010000402.1:0-4594 GCA_035492155.1 Ramlibacter sp.
GAGATCAGGTCCTGCACACCGCTCACCTTGCACGACAGGATGATCTGGTTGCCGTCCATGCCCATCTCTTCGGCGCGCCCGGCCGATTCGATGGCCGACGTGACGAGCGCTTCGTACATCACGGCCTTGGCGTCCCACGGCTCGGCGCGCTTCGCGTTCTCGTCCATGAGCGACGCGAGCAGCTCCTGGTCGAGGCTGCCCCAGTTCACGCCGATGCGCACGAGCTTGTCGTACTTCATCGCCGCTTCGATCATCTGGCCGAACTGCTTGTCGCGCTTGAGGCCCTTGCCGACGTTGCCGGGATTGATGCGGTACTTCGACAGCGCCTTCGCGCATTCGGGAAAGTCGGTGAGAAGCCGATGGCCGTTGTAGTGAAAGTCGCCGATCAGCGGCACATCGATGCCCATGCGATCGAGCTGCTCGCGGATGTAGGGCACCTGCTGCGCGGCTTCGGGTGTGTTCACCGTGATGCGCACGAGCTCCGAGCCGGCAATGGCGAGCTCCTTGACCTGAATGGCCGTGGCGATTGCGTCCTGCGTATCGGTGTTCGTCATCGACTGCACGCGCACGGGCGCATCGCCGCCGATGGTGACGACGCGCGAGCCCCATTCCGCACGGGCCTGTCGGGTCTTGCGGGGCAGCGGGGATGCCGCCTCTATGGGCAGGCAGGGTTCCATCATTGCTCTCTTACTTGATTTCGAAGCGCGCGACGTTGTCCTTCGACACGGGGCGCAGGTCAAACTTCTTGCCGCGCACGTCCACCTCGGTCATGTCGACCTTGCCGATCGTGACCTGAAGCGGCAGCGCGCCGGAGGCACCGGCGGTCTCGCCGGATGCCATCAGCTTGCGCAGCGGGATGGCGCCTTTCGCGTCGACGACTTCGACCCACGAATTGCCCTTCGCGTGGAAGACAACGATGCCTGTGGTCGGCGCACTGGCAGCCGCTGTGGACATGGCCACTGCGACTGGAGCGGACGCCGATTGACTGGCAGCAGGCGCTGACTGGGGCGAAACCATCGCGACCTCGACGGCAGATGCCACCGCCGTGGGCCCCGCCGCAACTGCCGCCGCCGGAACCGGGGATGCTTGCACCGGCAATTCTTCGCGCCGGCTGGCGGGCCACAGCGCAATGACCGCCATGCCGATCAGCAACGCGATTGCCGTCAATGGCGCGGGCTGGCGCACGGCGTCGATCCAAGATGGCGCCGGGCCGTCCTTGGGCGCGCGAAACGGTGCGTTCAGCCCGTCGTTGTCTCGAACGAGGCGAGGCACGGACGATTGCGGCAGACGCTGTAGCACCGGCTGCGGCTCGATCTTGAGCGCGCGGCACACGCTGGAAGCCAGGGCACGGATGAAGACCACGTCGCCCATTTCTTCGTAACGATCTTCCTCAAGGGCTTCGAGCTTGCGAACAGGCACCTTCAGCGACACCGCAAGTGCCGCGACATGCAGGCCCGAGGCTTCGCGCGCCCGGCGCAGCAGCGTGCCTGCGCTCGCCTGAACGGGCTCCTGCGCCTGTTCTGCAGCCTGCGCCGCCTCACTCATCGAACGCCCCGCGCTCGTACTTGGCCGTCTGCGGCGAGCCGGCAAATCGCTTGCGAAGCACGTCGCCCAACTGACGCAGGGCGACCATGTCGTTCAAGCGCCGTTCGATCTTGATGCCGAGCCAAAGCGATTCGGCATTGGCCAGCTCGCTGTTGTTGATGCGGCGGATGATGAACTGCGCACGCGTGTTCTCGCCGCGCCGGAACAGCAGGTTAGCGAGGTTGTAGCCGGTGACGGGATTGCCCGGGTCGAGCTCATATGAGCGCGACAGGCTTTTCTCCGCTTCGGGAAGCTTGCCGGCGCGCGCCTCGCACACGCCCTGCGCGAGCAGCGTCTTGGAGCGACCGGGGTAGATCGGGCTGGCCATCGCGATATCGAATTCGCCCTGCGCCTGCGGATAGCGCTTTTCCTGGCAAAGCAGCCAGCCGAGGTTGTGGTGCGGGTTCGCATCGCGCGGATTGAGCGAGATCGCGCGGCGGAAGTTTTCCTCGGCAGCGCTGTTGTCGCTCAGGCGCATCAGGATGAGGCCGCGAAGGTCGTACGCCTCTGCGAAGGACGAGTCGATGACCAGGGCCTGCTTCACTTCGTCGAGGGCGACCTCTGTCTTGCCTTCCTCGAAGTAGCCGGACGCGAGTTCGAGGCGCAGTCGCGCGCGGCGGCGCGTATCCGTTTCGTCGGACGGCGTGACGATGTTCGCCGATATGCCCGTTTCCGAATGCGTGGATGCGCAGCCGCCCAGGGACAACAGCAGCGTGCCGGCCGCGATTGAAACGAACGCCGACCACGCGAGGACTCGCCTGAATGCCATGCTATGTCTCCGTCTTCAGGATTACGGTGCGCTGGCGGGCGATGCGCTCGCCCACGTTGGTTCGATCCTTGACGTCGCCGGCGAGCTGTCCGCATGCCGCATCGATGTCGTCGCCCCTTGTCTTGCGCACAGTGGTGACGATACCAGCATCGCCCAGGATTTTCGCGAAGGCGAGCACCCGGTTGTGGGGAGAACGCGTCAGGCCCGATTGCGTGAAAGGGTTGAACGGGATCAGGTTGAACTTGCAGGACATGTCCCACTTGCGAACGAGATCCACCAGTTCGCGGGCGTGTTCGGGCTGGTCGTTCACGCCATCGAGCATCACGTATTCGAAGGTGATGAAATCCCGCGGCGCGACCTTCAGGTAACGCTTGCAGGTTTCCATCAGCTCGTCCAGCGGGTACTTGCGATTGAGCGGAACGAGGTTGTCGCGCAACGGGTCGTTGGGCGCGTGCAGCGAGACGGCCAGCGCCACCGGGCAATCGGCACCCAGGCGATCCATCATCGGCACGACGCCCGATGTCGAGACCGTGACGCGCCGGCGCGAGAGACCATAACCATGGTCATCGAGCATCGTGCGCAATGCAGGCACCAGCGCCGAATAGTTCTGCAGCGGCTCGCCCATGCCCATCATCACGACATTGGAGATGACTCGCTCATCGCGCTTCAGGTGCTTGCGAAGGAAGTGCTCGGCGAACCAGAGCTGCGCAACGATCTCTCCCGTGGTGAGGTTGCGCGAAAAACCCTGGTGGCCGGTGGAGCAGAAACGGCAGCCGACGGCGCAGCCCGCCTGCGACGATACGCACAGCGTGCCGCGATCGTCTTCCGGAATGAAAACGGCCTCCACCGCATCGCCGCCGCCGACGTCGAACAGCCACTTGATCGTGCCGTCCGAGGACTCTTGCTGCGTGATGACGGGAAGGCCTTCGATGCGCGCGGACGTGCCGAGCTTTTCGCGCAGGGACTTCGCGAGATCTGTCATCTCGGCGAAGTCTTTTGCGCCTCGCTGGTGGATCCAGCGGAAAAGCTGCGTGGCACGAAAACGCTTTTCGCCCAGGCTTTCGACGAACGCGGCCAGACCTTCGAGGTCGAAGTCGAGAAGGTTGGCCGTCGTCATTTCATGGGAATGCGCCGGGGATCAGCGCGAGTAGATGCTCATGCCGGGGAAGAAGAAAGCAACTTCCACGGCGGCGGTTTCGGGGGCGTCGGAGCCGTGCACCGCGTTGGCATCGATGCTCGTGGCGAAGTCGGCGCGGATGGTGCCTGCAGAAGCCTTCTTCGGATCGGTCGCGCCCATCAGGTCGCGGTTTTTCAGGATGGCGCCTTCGCCTTCGAGAACCTGGATCATCACCGGGCCGGAGATCATGAAATCGACGAGATCCTTGAAGAAGGGACGCTCCTTGTGCACTGCGTAGAACTGCTCGGCTTCGCGGCGCGACAGGTGCGCCATTTTCGCGGCGATGATCTTCAGGCCTGCGGCCTCGAAGCGCGCGTAGATCTGGCCCACGACGTTCTTGGCGACGGCGTCGGGCTTGATGATGGACAGGGTGCGTTCGAGGGCCATTTGCTGTTCTTCCTGAGCTGAATAGATTGATTGGATCGCACCGAACGCGAAAGTTCGGCAAAGCCCGCAATTTTAACCCGCGGACTTGACACTCGCTTCGACGCGAAGCTGTGCTAACGGCTTCGGCCGCCGCCGCGCTTGCCTCGGCGTTGGCCCTGTCCGCCTTGTCCGCCCTGCCCGCCTTGGCCACCTTGGCCCTGCCGCTGACGAGTGAAGCTGTCGGCGCCGATGTAGCCGAACGATGTCTTCATCGGGTCCGGCTGAGCGCCGCCCTTCGGCCCGTCGCCGCGGTCCTTGCGTCGCTGCTGCTGGCCCTGCGGCTGGCCGCCTCCATAGTTGCCGCCGCCATTGCCGAAATTGCCGCTGCGGCCTGTGCGGCGGCGCCTGCGGCCTCCGCCGTCGCCGTCTTGCCTGTCGTTCGGGCGGCCGCCGGTGTCCCCGACGATCTGCATCAGCGATCGGATGTCGCGCTCGTCCAGCTCCATCCACGCGCCGCGCTTCAGGCCGCGCGGCAACATCACGCGGCCGTAGCGGATACGGATGAGGCGGCTCACCGCATGGCCCAGCGCTTCGAACAGGCGGCGCACTTCGCGGTTGCGGCCTTCGGAGATCGTCACGCGATACCAGGTGTTCGCGCCTTCGCCGCCGCCGTCCTCGATCGTATTGAACTGGCCCTT
>DATJJL010000403.1:0-3926 GCA_035492155.1 Ramlibacter sp.
CGGGGGACATTCGCGCGGAAGGCCCAGCCCCGTCCGCGTCCGGCACTTCGGCCCCAAGCCTCAGTCGACCTTCGCCCCCGACTCCTTCACCACCTTCGCCCACTTCACGTGCTCGGCGGCAATGTGCCTTGCGAATTCCGCCGGCGTGTCGCCGCTGGGAATCGCGCCTTGCGCGACGAGCTTGTCCTTGACCGCGGGCGTCGACAGCGACTTCGCGACTTCCTGCTGGATGCGATTGACGATCGAAGCCGGCGTGCCCGCGGGCGCGAGCAGGCCGAACCACGATGTCGCGTCGAACCCCTTGAGGCCCGCGGCCTCTTCGATCGTCGGCACATCGGGCAGCGCCGAAGAACGCTCGCGGCTGGTCACGGCCAGAGCCTTCAGCTTGCCGGCCTTGATCTGCGGAAGCGACGACGGCAGGTTGTCGAACATCACGTCCATCGTGCCCGCGACCATGTCCATGAGCGCCGGCCCGGAGCCCCTGTAGGGGAAGTGGACCATGTAGGTGCCCGTCATGCTCTTGAACAACTCGCCGGCGAGATGGATCGATGTGCCGTTGCCGCTGGACGCCATGTTCAATTTGCCGGGATGCGCCTTCGCGTACTTGATGAAGTCGCGCACGTTGTCGATGCCCCACTCCTTCGCTTTCTGCACCGGCATCTCCATCACGTTCGGCACGCCGGCCACCATCGTGATCGGCGCGAAGTCCTTGATCGGGTCGTAGGGCAGCTTGGTATACAGCGCGCGGTTGATGCCGTGCGTGCCGACGGTGCCCATGAGCAGCGTGTAGCCGTCGGGCGGCGAGTGCGCCACGATCTCGGCGCCGACATTGCCGCCCGCGCCCGCGCGGTTGTCCACGATGAATTGCTGGCCGAATGCTTTCGCCAGCTCCGGCGCGATCGCACGCGCCAGGATGTCGGTGGTGCCGCCTGCCGCGAACGGCACCACGATGCGCACCGACTTCGTGGGCCAGGACGATTGTGCAAATGCGGGCGCGACAGTGCCGGCTGCGATGGCCGCGAGCGCATCGCGGCGGTTTAATTTCGCATGTGTCATTCGTCGTCTCCTTATGAGAGCGACTTTATCGAAAACGCGACGCTCCGTCGGTCACCAATATTCGCCGGGACCCTTCCAGGGCGGCCGCGGATCCGGCTTTGCCGGTCCGCTGGGTGCGCCCCCTTGAGGGGGAGGCGCCGCAGGCGCTTCGGGGGTGGGCCGTTCAGTCCGCGTACACGCCTGCAGCCTTGATGACAGGGCTCCACTTCGCGATTTCGGACAGCACGAACTTCTTGTGCTCCGCCGGCTCGACGCGCTTGTCGGTGACGACTACGGCGCCCAGGCCTTCCTCGCTCTTGATGAACTGTGGGTCCTTCAATGCAACCTGCAGTGCGTCGTTCAGTTTCTTCAGGACTTCCGGCGGCGTGCCCTTCGGTGCGTACAGGCCGTGCCAGATCGTCACGTTGAAGCCCTTCAGGCCCAGCTCCTGCAATGTCGGGAGTTCTTTCAGTGCGGGCGTGGCAAGGCGCTTGGGCGTGGTCACTGCATACGCCTTGACCCTTTTGGCTTCGATGTGCGCGGACGTGTTGGTCGTCTGGTCGCACATCAAATCGATCTGCCCGCCGATCAGGTCGGTCATCGCGGGGCCGGTGCCCTTGTACGGGACGGTGGACATCTCCGTCTTCATCGCCGACTGGAACAAGAGGCCGCAAAGATGCGAAGCCGACCCGATGCCCGCGTTGCCCAGGTTGATCTTGCCCTTGTTCTGCCGGATCCACGTGGCGAGCTGAAGGAAATCGTTCGGGGGCAGGTCGGGCCGCCCGATCAGCGTCATCGGCACCTCGTTCACGAGGCCGAGGTATTCAAAATCGCTTTCCACCTTGAAGGGGATGTTGCGCACGAGGGAAGGCATCGTTGCCATGCCCACGTGGTGCAACAGCAGCGTGTAGCCGTCGGCCGGCGCTTGCGCGACCTTGTTCGCGCCGATGGAGCCGCCGCCGCCCGCCGCGTTGTCCACGACGATCTTGTCCGCGCCGAGCGGCTTGCGCAACGCGAGAGCGAGGTCGCGCGCGACACGGTCCGACGGACCGCCGGCAGCGAAGGGAACGACGATGGTGATGGGCTTGCCCTTGGCAGGGAAATCGATCGCGTGCGCGAAGGCCGCGGCAAGCGCCAGCGCGGCCGGAACGAGCGCGCGATGAATCTTCATGGGCCCATGTTAGGTCGCCGCAAGCCCGGCGGGCACTCGGGAATTACTTAGCGCGTGACATTGCCTGATGGGCCGGACTCGGTGCGGCATCCTTTGTGACCTTTCGAGTCCCGCTGGGCTCGCGGCGGGCGGCACTCGGCCAGTCCTCATATTAAAAATCGGCCAGTCCGAGTGCCACCCACCGCGAGCCTGGCCGCACTTCATCGAAGCCACTGGATGCCGGATCAAGTCCGGCCGGCATGACAACACGCGCCTATTTGTAGCTGCGAGCGTCCTCGATCACCTTGCCATCATTCGGCAGCGTACCCGGCTCGACGAAGACAACGTCGCCGCGCAGCTTGGTGACTTCGCGGATCGCGTCGCCGATGCGCGAAGCAAGTTGCTCGGGCGCACCGCGCGTTTCCACCTTCAGCATCATTTCGTCGTTGGCCATCTCGCCGCTGACGACGAGCCGGGCCTTCACCACCTCGGGGAAACGGCGCGTGATCTCGGCGACCTGCCCCGGGTGCACGAACATCCCGCGGATCTTCGTGGTCTGGTCCGCGCGGCCCATCCAGCCTTTGATGCGCGTGTTGGTGCGGCCCGTGGGGCACGCGCCCGGAAGCATCGCGGAAAGATCTCCCGTGCCGAATCGCACCAAAGGGTACGCGGGGTTCAGCGTGGTGACGACCACCTCGCCCACTTCGCCGCTGGCGACCAAATCGCCCGTGCCGGGACGCACGATCTCGACGATCACGCCCTCTTCCACCACGAGCCCTTCGCGCGCGGCGGTTTCGTATGCGATGAGGCCGAGGTCGGCCGTTGCATAACTCTGGAAAGCATCGATGCCGTGCTGCGCGAACCACGCAGCGAGCGTGGGCGGCAGCGCCTCGCCGCCCGTCATCGCCTTGCGCATGCTGGAGATGTCGACATTCGCTTCCTTCGCCTTCTCGACGAGGATGCGCAGGAAACTCGGCGTGCCCGTGTAGCCGTCGGGCCGAAGTTGCGCGATGGCTTGCAGCTGCTGCTCGGTCTGCCCCACGCCGCCGGGGAACACGGTGCAGCCCACAGCGAATGCACCCGATTCCATGATGAACGCGCCGGGCGTCATGTGGTAGCTGAACGCGTTGTGCACGAGCTCGCCCGAGCGAAAGCCCGCCGCGAAGAGCCCGCGACCGCAGCGCCAATAGTCGGCCGTTGCGCCTTCCGGTTCGTAGATCGGGCCGGGCGATGCGTACATGCGCCGCATCTGCGGTCCGCGCACGAGCGTGGAAAACCCGCCGAACGGATCGCTTGCGCCGGATGCCTGCTGGCGTGCGAGCAGCTCGTGTTTGCGTGTCACAGGAAGCTTCGCCAGCGCATCGCGCGACGTGACGCGCGAAGCATCGATGTTCTTGAGAACTTCGGCGAATGCGCCGGTGTTCTTCTGTGCGTGCGACACCAGCGCGGGCAGCGCCTGCATCAACTGCGACTCGCGCTCTGCAGGGTCTCGCGTTTCCAACTCGTCGAAAAAATCTTTGCGCGCATTCATTTCATCAACTTACCCATTCGAGGGCCACCGCGGATCCGGCTTTGCCGGGCCGCTGGTGGCGCCCCCTTGAGGGGGAGGCGCCGCAGGCGCATCGGGGGTGGGTCATGCCAGCCAGCGCTTGCGCCTCTTGTAGCTTTTGACTTCCCGGAATGACTTGCGCTCGGAGCCGCCGACGCCCAGGTAGAACTCCTTGACGTCCTCGTTGTTCGC
>DATJJL010000404.1:0-4274 GCA_035492155.1 Ramlibacter sp.
CGCACTTCGTGGGCGCAGGTGGTGGCCGAGGCGCAGCTGTCGTGTGCGGATGGTTCGGACGACCCGTACGGCTACCGCGCCATGGTCGAAGACCTCGTGTGGAGCGTTCAGAAGAGCACCGCCACGCGCGGCCGCGCAAAGCGGCTGGTGCAAATGATCCCGGGCCTGCTCGCCAAGCTGCGCGAGGGCCTCAACCGCATCGAATACCCGCCCGAGCTCACGGCCCGTTTTTTCAACCACCTGATCGTGCTGCACAAGGCGGCCGTGCAGGAAGGCCGCGACGCCGCCGCGCAAGCCGCAGCCGATGCCGCCGAAGCGGAGGAGTCGCAGTTCAGCGAGCAGGACGCCGCCGAGGCGATGATGTGGCTGGACAAGAAGGAATCCGAAGACTCCGGCTGGATCGAGGAAGACGTGCTTGCACCCGAGCATGTGGCCAGCCCCGAGGCAGTATTGGAAGAGCCGCCGCCTACAGCACGCGCCCAGGAGATGAAGACCGGCACCTGGGTCGAGCTCAGCGTGAAGAGCGAGTGGGTTCGGGCGCAGCTCACCTGGGCCAGCCCGGCCGGCACGCTGTTCATGTTCACGTCGCAGGCCGGCACGGCGCATTCGATGTCGCGTCGCACGCTCGACCGCCTGCAGTCGCAAGGGCAGATCAAGATCGTCGCCGAGCGCAACGTCGTGGACGAGGCGCTGGACCAGGTGGCCAAGCAGGCGCTGAAGAACAGCCTGGACGAACCGAGGAAGTAGCGTCCTCGCTGGTGGCCATTGCTAGTGGTAGTCGTCTTCCCGCTGGTGCCGTACGGCCGAAACCACGATTTCACCTGCTCCGACGATGTGGAAGAGAGCCACGTAGCCTGATTTGCCGAAAGGGATGACCAGCTCACGTTCGCGCGGGTCGTGCCCTGTCTTTCGACACGTATATGGATTGCGCTCGAGAATCGCGAATTCCGACAGGATCGCGTCGACGGCGCGCAGCGGCAGCTCGAAATCACCTGACTGAACGGCGGCCTGTTCGAGAAAGCGTTCCAGTCGCGCGAGGTCGTCCTTTGCCTCTTTAGTCAGTGAAACCGTCCAGGTCACGTTTTCTTGCGCGAGTTCTTTTTCGCTTCCCGCATCTTTATCGACAGCCTCTCGCGCATTTCCGCAAGCACATCGGCGGCCGGGTAGAGCTTGCCCGTGCGCAGTGCGCGCTCGAGTGACGCTCTTCCCCGCTCAAGGAATGCCTGCTCCGCAATGCGGGCCCTGGCCGCTTCCACCGCCGCCTTTTCGATGAATTGCGACAGCGTTTCCCCTTCTTCGAGGCAGTCTTCGATCTCCTGTCTCACAGCAGGAGCAACACGCACCGGCGGCAGCTGGGTTGACTTCATCGGTTCATTGTATTGCAAATGCATAACATCGAATGCGCAGTCGCGCTTGCGCGCGCCCTGATAATCGGGGCATGGCTCAATACGTTTTAATGAAACTCGCACCGCCCGCCGCAAGCGGCGGCCTCCTTTCGACAGGCTCAAGGAGGGCCATCTAAAGATGGCGCAGTACGTTTTCACAATGAACCGCGTCGGCAAGATCGTGCCGCCGAAGCGGCAGATCCTCAAGGACATCTCGCTGTCCTTTTTCCCCGGCGCCAAGATCGGTGTGCTCGGCTTGAACGGCTCGGGCAAATCCACGCTGCTCAAGATCATGGCCGGCATCGACACCGAGATCGAAGGCGAGGCGATCCCGATGCCGAACCTGCGCATTGGCTACTTGCCCCAGGAGCCGCAGCTCGAGCCCGACCAGACCGTGCGCGAGGCCGTCGAAGGCGGTATGGGCGAGGTCATGGACGCGAAGAAGCGCCTCGAGGAGGTGTATGCCGCGTACGCCGAGGAAGACGCCGACTTCGACGCGCTGGCGGCGGAACAGGCAAAGCTCGAAGCCATCATCGCCACGGCCGGCGGCGGCGACGAGCACCAGCTCGAGATCGCGGCGGATGCGTTGCGGCTTCCCGAGTGGGACGCCGTGATCAAGAACCTTTCGGGCGGCGAGAAACGTCGCGTGGCCTTGTGCCGGCTGCTGCTGTCCAAGCCGGACATGCTGTTGCTCGACGAACCCACCAACCACCTCGATGCGGAATCGGTGGAATGGCTCGAGCAGTTCCTCGCGCGCTTCCCGGGCACGGTGGTCGGTATCACCCACGATCGCTACTTCCTGGACAACGCCGCCGAATGGATCCTGGAGCTGGACCGCGGCCGCGGCATCCCGTGGAAGGGCAACTACAGCACGTGGCTCGAGCAGAAGGAAGCGCGCCTGGTCGCCGAACAGAAGGGCGAGGAAGCGCACGCGAAGGCCATGAAGAAGGAGCTGGAGTGGGCGCGCCAGAACCCGAAGGCGCGGCAGGCCAAGAGCAAGGCTCGCCTCGCGCGCTTCGAGGAGCTGTCGGACTTTGAATACCAGAAGCGCAACGAAACCAACGAGATCTTCATTCCCGTCGGTGAACGCCTGGGCAACGAGGTCATCGAGTTCACCGACGTGAGCAAGTCGTTCGGCGACAAGGTTCTGATCGACAAGCTGTCGTTCAAGGTGCCCGCGGGCGCCATCGTCGGCATCATCGGCCCGAACGGCGCGGGCAAGTCGACGCTGTTCCGCATGATCTCCGGCAAGGAAAAGCCGGACAGCGGCACCATCAAGATCGGCTCCACCGTGAGGCTCGCGGTGGTGGACCAGACCCGCGACGACCTCACCGACAACAAGACGGTGTGGGAAGACATCTCGGGCGGCCTCGACAACATCATCGTGGGCAAATTCCAGATGCCCAGCCGCGCGTATGCGGGCCGCTTCAACTTCAACGGCGGCGACCAGCAAAAGAAGGTCGGCATGCTTTCCGGTGGCGAACGGGGCCGATTGCACCTGGCCAAGACGCTGATGCAAGGCGGCAACGTGCTGCTGCTGGACGAGCCGTCGAACGACCTCGATGTGGAAACGCTGCGTGCACTCGAAGACGCGCTGCTCGAATTCGCGGGCTGCGTGCTGGTCATCAGCCACGACCGCTGGTTTTTGGATCGCATTGCGACACATATCCTGGCCGCGGAAGGCGAATCGCAGTGGACCTTCTTCGACGGCAACTACCAGGAATACGAGGCGGACAAGAAGAAACGCCTCGGTGAAGAGGGCGCGAAACCACATCGTGTGCGCTTTAAAGCACTGAAGTAATTGCCCTTCGCGGAGTCCCTCGCTAAGCTGTTGGCATGACAGCGACAACAGGGACGGCACCGACCTACCAGGCGCTCTATCGAGCATGCATGAAGGAGGCGGCAGCGCAGGGCCGCACGCTGATGCAGCGGCTCGCGGTGCGCGCAACGGATGCGATGCGCCGGCGCGCGGCGGCGGCTCCCGACGAAATCGAGCGGCAATTGCTGCTCGAAGCCGTCCGCCGTCTCATGAGCCACGAAACGGCGCTTTGCGAGGCCTACCCGCAGGCACTGCTCGCGGAATTTGCGCAGGCCATAGCGGGCGATGCGCGCAAGGCGCCCACCCTCAGTTTCGATTCGCTCGAGCTGATGGGCGATGACCAGATGCGCGAGAACGTCGAGTTGCTTCGGATGCAGCAGGCCGTCGATTCGCAGGTCGAAGGGGAGCTTGCCGAACTCAACGCGCTGATTTCCGCCGTGCAAGGCTTGAAGAGCGTGCAGCCCGATCGAAACCCGCTGCGCCCGGCGGTCTATGTGCGAAGCGTGCGCACCGCGGTGATGCAAAGCCCGATTCCCGGGCCGATGCGATCGCGGTGGTTGCTGCATCTGGGCGAGGCGCTGGGCCCCGAGCTCGCGCGCGTGTATACCGAGCTGGCCGACTGGATGCGTGCGCAAGGGGTGACGCAGGCGCGCTATGTGGCGACACCGTCCGCCGAAACGGCGGGTGCGACGCCGCCGGTTTCGCCGCTCTTGAACCTGCGGGAACTGCGCCGCCTCGTGACCGGCGAGTTCGATGAAAGCGGCAAACCCGAAAGCGGCCGGCCCGATTTCAGCAAGACGATGCCGGCCGCCGTCGACGCGCTGGAGAACATGAAGCAGGTCGACGAAGTCGTCGAGCGCATGAAGGCGCGGCAGGCGGCCGATGCGAACGCTTTGGCAGAAGGACGGCAGCCCGCGCGCGAGCCGGCTCAGCTCCTCGCGCAGGAAGTGGTGCGCCTGATGATGGACACGATCGCGGCGGACACGCGCCTCCTCGCGCCGGTGCAGCAGTGCGTGCGCGATCTCGAGCCCGCGCTGCTTCGCCTCGCGCTTGACGATCCGCGATTCTTC
>DATJJL010000405.1:0-2399 GCA_035492155.1 Ramlibacter sp.
GCGCACCATTCGCCTGCTGGTGGGCTTTCCGCCCGGGGGCGGCACCGACGCCGTCGCGCGCCTGCTCGCCGAGCAGCTCAATGGCGCGCTCAATGCCAATGTGATCGTCGACAACCGCGCCGGCGCGGGCGGGCAGATCGCCGCGCAGGCGCTCAAGGCCGCGCCGGCCGATGGCAGCACGCTTTTCCTGTCGCACGACCACACGATCTCGATCCTGCCGCAGGTGACGAAGAACCCCGGCTTCGATCCGGCCGTGGACTTCGTGCCCGTTGCGGGCTTCGCCACTTTCGTCAACGCGTTCGCGCTGTCTGGCGGCACGCCGGCCAAGTCGTTCGACGACTACGTGAAGTGGATCCAGGCGGGCGGCGACAAGGCCGGCGGCAATCCGCATCCGGGCAAGGGCACAGTGGGTGTGCCCGCGCCCGCGTCCACGCCGGAGTTTCTGGTGAAGTTGATCGGCGAGAAGTACAAGCTCGATCTTGTGCCCGCGCCGTATCGCGGCAGCGCGCCGATGATGCAGGACATGCTGGGTAACCAGATCGCCGCGGGCACAGGCTCGGTGCCGGACTTCATCGAGTTCCATCGCGGCGGCAAGCTGCGCATCGTCGGCGTGCTGGGCAAGGAGCGTCAGCCGTTGCTTCCCGACGTGCCCACCTTCCACGAGATGGGCCTGACCGGTTTCGAGGACGTGCCTTACTACGGCATCTTCGGTCCGAAGGGGCTGCCCGCATCGTTCATCACCGAGTTCGACAACGCGATGGCCAAGGTGCTGCAGGAGCCGATGGTGCGCGAGCGCATGCAGGCGATGGGCCTGGCGCCGGAGTACATGTCGGCGCAAACGCTGGGCGAGCGCGAGCGCGCCTACACGCAGGTGTGGACGAAGATCATCAAGGACAAAGGCTTCGCGCCGAAGTAAGCGCGCTCCGCGCCCCACGCGCATAATCGGTCGCCCACGACCCCGGCCTTCGCCGGGGTGACAAGTCTTCCAAGGAGGCGCGTCATGAAAACGGTGATCGTGCGCTACAAGGTCAAGCCTTCCGCCGCGACCGAAAACGAGGCGCTGATTCGCGCAGTGTTCGAGCAGCTCGAACGCGACCAGCCTGAAGGCCTGCGCTACCAGGTGTTCAAGCAGGCGGACGGCGTGAGCTTCGTGCATGTCTCCGCCTTCGACGCGCCGAACGGCAATCCGCTCACCAAGCTCGCTGCGTTCAAGCAATTCGCGGCGAGCGTGCAGGACCGCTGTGAAGATCCGCCGACGACGTCGGAGCTCCATCCCATCGGCCGTTACGACTTCCTTTGAACCTATGCTGCTCCTCATCCTCGGTATCGTGATCTTCCTGGGCGTGCACTCCACGCGCATCTTCGCGGATTCGTGGCGCGCGCAGATGGTTCAGCGAGTCGGCCCGATGCCGTGGAAAGGCATCTATTCGGTCGTCTCCATCCTCGGCTTCATCGTGCTCGTGATCGGGTTTCGCCAGGCGCGGCACGAGACGACGGTGCTGTATGTGACGCCCGACTGGATGAAGCACGTCACAGCGGTGCTCATGATGCTGTCGATGATCCTCTTCGTCGCGGCCTACATTCCGAAGAACTGGTTCAAGGCGAAGTTCCACCACCCGCAGGTGCTGTCGGTGAAGACATGGGCTTTCGCGCACCTGCTGTCGGTCGGCGTGGTCGCCGACGTGGTGCTGTTCGGAACGTTTCTTGTGTGGGCGGTCGTGCTCTTTGCCGCTTCACGCCGGCGCGATCGCGAGAACAACACCGTGTATCCGCCCGGCAATGCCATCGGCACGACACTCACCATCGCAGCGGGGCTGGTCGCGTGGTCCGTCTTCGCGCTGCTGTTGCACGGGCCGCTGATCGGCGTGCGGCCGCTGGGTTACTAACGCAATCTGTCGCCCCGGCGTAGGCCGGGGTCGCTCGCCGTGGCAGGATGGCGATTCATCCACAGTCGACGACCCCGGCCTGCGCCGGGGTGACAACCATGGCCATCCTTTCTCATATCTCCCTGGGCACCAACGACTACAAGCGTTCCAAAGCTTTCTACGACGCGGTGCTCGGCGCGCTGCAGATCAAGTGCATGATGGAATTCGACGGCGGCGCCGGCTGGGGCCGCGAGTTTCCGGAGTTCTGGATCGGCCCGCCGCATGACGGCGGCCGCGCGTCGGCGGGCAACGGCACCCATATCTGCTTCAGCGCGGCGTCGAAGGAAGAGGTGGATGCCTTCCATGCGAAGGCGATGGAGATGGGCGGCACCGACGACGGCAAGCCGAGCCTGCGCCCGCAATACATGCCGAACTACTACGCGGCCTTTGTGCGCGACCCGGACGGCAACAAGATCGAAGCGGTCGCGCTGGTTTAAGCGTTACGAGCCGGGACGCGGCAACACGCCGGTGATG
>DATJJL010000406.1:0-2207 GCA_035492155.1 Ramlibacter sp.
CGAAGCGCTCGCGACGATGTGGTCCAAGCTCGGCATGAAGATCAACGTGCTCGCGCAGCCGCGCGCGACTTATTTCCCGAAGGCCGAAAAGCTCGACGTGTCGATGTACATGCTCGGCTGGGGCGGCGCGATCACGGATGCAGAGACCGTGCTCACGCCGGTCATCCACTCACGCGCGGAAGGCGGCACCGGCTACTACAACTGGGGCAACTACAAGAACCCGAAGCTCGACCAGCTGATCGAAGCGTCGTCGAAAGAGCCCGACCCGAAGAAGCGCGAAGAGCTCGTGAAAGCAGCGATCAAGGAAGAAGAGGAGCAGGTGCACGTCATCCCGCTGCACCGGCAAGTGATCCCCTGGGCCGCGCGCAGCAACGTGAGCGTCGTGCACCGCGCGGACAACTGGCTCGAGTGGCAGTGGATCACGATGGCGGCTTCGCCAAAATAACGGCCGTGTTCAGTGCGCCGCTTCGGCCGACGCAGCCGCCGGCGCCGCCGATCGCGATTTGCGAATCAGCACGAGCAGCGGAATCGTGACGATAGTCACGGCCATCATGATCCAGAAGTCGTTCACGTAGGCGATGAGCGCGGCCTGCCGCGTGACCTCCGCATTGAGCAGCGCAAGACCCGTGGGTGTGTCCGGTCCCATGCCCGGCGGCAATGCCTGCAGCCCGAGATTTCCGCGCGTCACTAGTCCCGCAAGCTGCTCGTGGGCCTGCGCTGCGCCGCGCGTGAGCAGCATCTGCACGATGGAGATGCCGACGCTGCCGCCGATGTTGCGCACGAGGCTGTAGATGGGCGTGCCTTCGTTGCGCAGGTGCGGGGCGAGCGTCGCAAACGTGGCTGCCGAGAGCGGCACGAAAGTAAAGCCTATGCCCACGCCCTGGATGAAGCCCGATGTGATGATCAGGTGGCTGTCCATGTCCAGCGTGATGTGCGTCATCTGCCACAGCGCCAGCGCCGTGAGCGCGAAGCCCGTGGCCATGATCGCGCGCAGGTCGACGCGGTGCACGAGCTTGCCCACAGCGAGCATCGCGAGCATCGTGCCTATGCCGCGCGGCGCCGTGACCATGCCGGTGTAGGTCACCGGGTAGTCCATCAGGTTCTGCAGGAACGTCGGCAAGAGCGCCATCGTGCCGTAAAGCACCATGCCGACGACGAAACCGAACAGCGAGCCGGTGACGAAGTTGCGGTCCTTCACGAGGTCGCGATTGAGGAACGACACGCCTTGCACCGTGGCCGTGTGCGCGACGAAGAACGCCAGCGACACGAGTGTGATCGCCACCTCGATGCGGATCTCCCACGAGTCGAACCAGTCGACGAGTTCGCCGCGGTCCAGGAACAGCTGCAGCGCGCCGATCGCAACGCTGAGCGTGACAAGGCCGAAGAAGTCGAGCCGCCCGCTCTTGGGCTTGTTCTCGGGCAGGTAGCGCGTGATGCCCCATAGCGCGAACGCGCCCACGGGCACGTTGATGAAGAACACCCAGCGCCAGTCGAAATTCTCGGTGAGCCAGCCGCCCATGAGGGGCCCCAGGATCGGGCCGACCATGATGCCCGCGCCCCAGATGGCCATCGCCTGGCCGACCTTCTGCGGCGGGTTGATGTCCAGCAGCACCGCCTGCGACAGCGGCACCAGCGCCGCGCCGAAGATGCCCTGCAGCAAGCGCGCGGCGACGATCATGCCGAGCGATGTGGCGAAGCCGCACAGCGCCGACGCGATCGTGAAGCCGATGACCGAGACGATGAAGACCTTGCGGCGGCCCCATTGCGAGCACAGCCAGCCCGTGAGCGGCAGCGCGATGGCGGAAGCAACGATGTACGAGGTGAGGACCCAGGTGATCTGGTCCTGGGACGCCTGCAAACTGCCCTGCATGTGCGGCAGCGCGACGTTGGCGATGGTCGTGTCCAGCGCCTGCATGATCGTCGCCAGCATGATGGAGACGGTGATCATGCCCTTGTGGTGCTGGGCTTCGGCGGGGGAAGGAGTCGTCATGCCGTCACACCTTCGCCAGCAGTCCTTCGCGCGCGCGGCCGAGCAGGGCGATGAGTTGCTTGCGCTCGGCAGCGCTGAAATCCGCGAGCACGCGGTCGGTGAGTTCATCGCCGATGGCCATCGCGCGATCGAGCGCCTTGCGCGCCTTGGGCTGGATGTGCAGGCGGTTCACCCGCCGGTCATCGATCGAAGGGCGGCGTTCGAGCCAGCCGCCGGC
>DATJJL010000407.1:0-5501 GCA_035492155.1 Ramlibacter sp.
CGCGAGAAGCTCTTCGCGGCACGCTTTCGCGAGCGCGTTGGTGATGGATTCGTTCCACCGGGCCTGGACGATGCCGATATAGAGTCCCTTGCCGTCCAGCTTGCCGGCCTTGCCTTTTTCTGCGCCAAACATTGTTCTTGCGTTAGGTGTTCTGGGGCGGGATGTAGCCCGCGATCTCGAGGCCGTAGCCCGCCATGCTGGGCATGCGCCGCGGCCGGCCCATCAGGTTCATTCGATGCACGCCGCATTCGCGCAGGATCTGCGCGCCGACGCCGTAGCTTCGCAAATCCATGCGGCCTCGCTCAGGCGCATGCGCCGCGCGCGCGGTGCCTTCAAATTGCGCGAGAAGCTGCTGCGCGTCCTCGCCGCAATTGAGCAGCACGGCGACACCGCGGCCTTCCGAAGCGATGTAGCGCAGGCTCGCATCGAGCGGCCAGGAATGCATCGCGCGGCCGACCTCGAGCGCGTCGAAGATCGACAGCGGCTCGTGCACGCGCACCGGCACGACGTCGTGCTGCGTCCATTCGCCGCGCACGAGAGCGAGGTGCAGGCCCTGGCTGGGCTTGTCCTTCCACGCATGCGCGACAAAATCGCCGTGAACGGTGCGCAGCGCGCGCGTGCCGATCTTTTCGACGAGCGATTCGGTGCGGCTGCGGTGTTCGATGAGCGATGCGATCGTGCCGATCTTCATGCCGTGCTCGGCGGCGAAGACCTGCAGGTCGGGCAGGCGCGCCATCGTGCCGTCGTCTTTCATGATCTCGCAGATGACGGCCGCAGGCATGAGGCCCGCCATGGCCGCGAGGTCGCAACCCGCTTCGGTATGGCCGGCGCGCATCAGCACGCCGCCGTCCACCGCCTGCAAGGGGAAGATGTGGCCGGGCTGCACGAGGTCTTCGGCCCGCGCGCTCTTGGCGACCGCGGCCTGCACGGTGCGCGCGCGGTCAGCGGCGGAGATGCCGGTGGTCACGCCTTCCGCGGCCTCGATGCTCACGGTGAAGGCCGTGCCCATCTTCGTGCCGTTGCGCGCCACCATGGGCGGCAGGCGCAGGCGCTCGCAGCGCTCGCGTGTGAGCGTGAGGCACACGAGCCCGCGCCCGAATCGCGCCATGAAGTTGATCGCCTCGGGCGTGACGTGCTCGGCGGCGAGCACGAGATCGCCTTCGTTCTCCCGGTCTTCCTCGTCCACGAGGATGACCATGCGGCCCGCTTTCATTTCCTCGACGATCTCTTCGATGCTGGAGATGGGCTGCGTCATGCGGCGACTCCGGTGAGCATGCGCTCGACGTAGCGCGCAATCATGTCGATCTCCAGGTTCACGCGGCTGCCGGGCGCGAGTTCGCCCAGCGCGGTGTTTTCCACGGTGTGGGGGATGAGGTTGATGCTGACTTCCGTGCCTTCGCCCGAATCGGCGACGCTGTTGACCGTGAGGCTCACGCCGTTCACCGTGATCGAGCCCTTGTAGGCGAGGTACTTGCCGAGGTTGCGCGGAGCGAGGATGCGCAGCTCGAAACTTTCGCCGGCGGTGGCGAAATGCGTCACGCGCCCGACGCCGTCGACATGGCCCGAGACGATGTGTCCGCCGAGGCGGTCGTTGGCACGCAGCGCCTTCTCGAGATTGATGGGGCCTTCCTTGCCGAGACCCGCCGTCTTGTCCAGCGATTCCGCAGAAATGTCGATGGTGAATTCGTTGCGCTCCGGCGCGAGCGTCGTGACTGTCATGCACGCGCCGTTGAGGGCGATGCTGTCGCCCAGGCCCACGTCGCCGAGGTAGCCGGCGGGCGCCTGCACCGTCAGGCGTTTGCCGTGCTGCAAGGAGCTGCCGAGGTCGTGGACGGCGGCGATACGCCCCACGCCGGTGATGATTCCGGTGAACATCCCGCTATTTTCGCAGGACCCGCGCGACCACCCTCAAATCCGGGCCGATTCGTGTCGCGGAGGTGAATTCCAGCGGCAGCGCGCTCGCCAGTTCAGTAAACGGCCCGATGTTCGCCATCCCTTGCCCGTGACCGATCAACTTTGGCGCCAGGTAGACGAGCAACTCGTCCACGAGCCCTTCGCGAATGAACGAGCCATTGAGCTTGTGCCCGGCTTCGATGTGCAGCTCGTTGACTTCGCGCCTGGCGAGGTCTCGCAGCATGGCGGCGAGATCGACCTTGCCGCCGGCGCCGGGCATCAGGACGATCTGCGCGCCGCGCGCTTCGAGATCGGCGCGGCGCTTTGCGTCCTGCTCGGCGGTGTAGATCAGCAGCGGGCGGCCTTCGACAAACATCTTCGCGTCGATCGGCGTTTCGAGCCGGCTGTCGACGATCACGGCGAGGGGCTGCTTCGGCGTGGAAACGAGCCGCACGTCCAGCCGGGGATCGTCTTCGAGCACCGTACCGATGCCTGTGAGCACCGCACCGGCTCGGGCTCGCCACGCGTGGCCGTCGGTGCGCGCCTCCTCGGATGTGATCCATTGGCTCGCGCCGTTCTCGAGCGCGGTCCTGCCGTCGAGCGACGCGGCGATCTTCATCCGCACCCAGGGCACGCCGCGCTGCATGCGGCTGAAAAAGCCGATGTTCAACTCGCGGGATTCTTCGGCGCCGGGGCCTGTCTCCACGACGACACCGGCTGCGCTGAGGCGCCCGAAACCTTCGCCGGCGACGAGAGGGTTCGGGTCCGTGAGCGATCCCACGACCTTGCCGATGCCCGCGGCGATGAGGGCGTCGCAGCAGGGCGGGGTGCGGCCATGGTGGGCGCAGGGTTCGAGCGTGACGTAGGCGGTGGCCCCGCGAACGTCGAAGCCGCGGGCTGCCGCATCTCGCAGCGCCATCACTTCCGCATGCGCGTCGCCCGCGGCCTGGGTGTGGCCGCTGCCGAGGACGGACCTGCCGTCGGTCCCCACGATCACGCAGCCGACGCGCGGGTTCGGCTCCGACAGACCGGTCGCGCGGGCGGCCAACGCCAGTGCCTGCTGCATGAACGGGTTGGCCGGTTGCATGCCGTGGATTGTGCGCCACGCACTGTGCGACCACTCGGCGGGCGCAGGTGACCGGTCGTCGGCGCCCAAGCCGTGCCGGCCGGACGCGGCGCTATGGTCCAGCCTGAGCCAAATCGGCCGCTAGAGGAGAAATGCGTGGAAGCAAGAAAAAGAAGCGCCCGCGGATTCACGCTGATCGAACTCATGATCGTGGTCGCCATCGTCGGGATCCTGAGTGCCATTGCGTATCCGGCCTACACGACCCATATCCGCAAGGGCCGGCGCGCCGAGGTGCAGGCCATGCTGATGGACATGGCCCAGCGCGAGGTGCAGTACTTCACCGACACCCGCACTTACGCGCTCGATGCCGGCAGCACCAAGGCGTACACGACGCTCAACGTCCCTTTTCCGAGTGACCTCACGAACTACTTCACCGTGACCACTGCCGTGCGCAGCGGGGTCACGCCGTCGTTCCAGGTGACGGCAACAGCCCTGAACGACCAGACGAAGGACAAGGCCGCGGGCGTCGTCATCAAGGCCCTGACCATCGACGAGACGGGCGCGAAGGCCACGGTCGATACCAGCAACAACTCCCTTTCTTCGGTGGCCTGGTGATGACGATGCGACGTGCGCGCGGCATGACGCTCATCGAGCTGATGACGACGATCGCGATCGCCGCCATCCTCACCATGATTGCCGTGCCTTCGTTCACGAAGATCATCGCCCTGCAAAGGTTGAAGTCTGCTTCCAGCAACCTGCAGGTGGCGCTGCTCACGGGCCGGTCGGAAGCCATCAAGCGCAACAGCAACGTCACTGTGAAGTCCGTGACAGCCAATGCCGACTGGAGTTCGGGGTGGCAGGTGGCCGATGGCACGACCAGCACGGTCATCGCCAATTACCCCGCGACTTCGAACCTGACCATCACCGGCCCGGCATCCGGCGTCACCTACCAGTCTTCCGGCCGGATCTCGGCGACGGCCTCCACCACCTTCAAGGTTTCCAGTTCGAGCATCACCGAAGTGCGCTGCGTGACGATCACCGTCATGGGCGTTCCGGCAGTGACGAGCTCGGGCTGCTGACATGGAGAAAGCGATGCAGCTATCCGCAAGGCCCGGTGCACGACAGCGCGGCGTGACGTTGATCGAAATCCTCGTCACCGTGCTGATCATTGCGTTCGGCGTCCTCGGCCTGATCGGCATGAACGTGCGCGTGCAGGTGGCGCAGGCGGATTCGTACCAGCGCGCCCAGGCCATCCTGCTGGTGCAGGACATGGCGGCGCGCATTTCCACCAGCCGCGCGAGCGCCGCGAGTTACGTCACCTCGTCGGCGCTCGGCACCGGCGACAGTTGGACGAGCTGCTCCGGGCAGACGGGCGTGTCGCTCGACAAGTGCGAATGGAGCCTGGAACTGAAAGGCGCTGCGGAGCGGCTGGACAGCAGCAGCAACTGCACTGGCGCGAACTGCATCGGCGCGATGGTCGGTGCGCGAGGCTGTGTGTCCCAGCTCAGCACCAACCCGACCGTCTACCAGGTACAGGTGTCGTGGCAGGGCACGACCGACCTTGCCACTCCCTCGCTGACCTGCGGAACCGGCAGCTACACCCGCGAAACCATGCGCCGCACCATCGGCGCGATCGTTCCGGTCGCCTGCCTGAGCTGCTGATCATGAACAAGACGCTCTCCTTCCCCTTGGCACCGCGCGCGAATGCGCAGGCCGGCTTCACGCTGATCGAATTGATGGTCAGTGTGGTGGTCGGCATGGTGATCGTCGCTTCGCTGGCCCTGATGTTCGCGAACAACAGCCGCGCGCGGCAGGAAATGGAAAAAACCAGCCAGCAGATCGAGAACGGCCGCTACACGACGCAAACGCTCAGGGATGACCTGCGCCTGGCGGGTTACTACGGCGAGCTGAACCCGAAAACGCTGGCGACGCCTGGGGCCGTGCCCGACCCATCGCTCACCGACGACGCAAGCGTTGCCGCGGCGCTGCCCCTTTCGGTGCAGGGCTACCACTTCGGCAAGGACAGCACGGCGTATTCCACGATGCCGACCGGTTTGAGTTCGCTGCTCACCGACATACGCCCGAACACCGACGTGCTCGTGATAAGGCGCGTCAGCACCTGCTATTCGGGTCCGACCACGGCCGAAAGCTCCTGCTCCGCGATGGACACGAGCTCGTCCAAGTACTTCCAGACCACGCTGTGCAGCACGCACCTGACGAACATCACGGATGCCTCGAAGATATTCGTGATCGGAACGGACAGCACCGTGTTCACGACGACGAATGCGTCCGTCAATCCCTACACGCCGACCTACTTCGCGCAGAAGGACTGCTCCACGGCGGCAGTCACACGGGCTTTCAATCTCCACATCTACTACATCGCGAACAATGACGTGTCGGGCGACGGCATCCCGACGCTGAAGATGGTGTCTCTCGGCGCAAACGCCTTCAGTTCGCCGTCGTCGATCGCAGAAGGCATCGAGACGCTGCAGATCGAATACGGCTTGGATACTTCCGGCGACGGCGCGCCGGATTCATGGGT
>DATJJL010000408.1:0-12769 GCA_035492155.1 Ramlibacter sp.
GAAGGATCGTTGCGGCGCGTGAGCAACTGCAGTTGCATCGCGCGGCGCGCGGTAATGTGCTCAGCCGGCGTCGGCGCTTCGGCCGCGATCTCCAGACGCAGTAGTGCTTCGCTCGCGTCGCCGGACGGCGCATTGCCCAGCACCTTCGCCCATGACGCGCGTGCGCCGCTCGCAATCGAGCGGCCCAGTTCGCCTTGGCTCGGCACCTGGTCGGCCGCGCGGTTTTCCCATGCGGTCATCAGCTGCGTGAGCGCTTCGCCATGCGCCTGTGCGGCGAGTTTCTTCAGCGCGGATTGCGCATGCTCGAGCGCTTCGCGTTGCGCGCGGAACGCAACATCGCCAAGACGCGGTCCGCGGTCTTCGCGCTCGAAGCGACGGCCATCGCGTGAATCGCGCGGACCGCCGCGGTCGCCCGGGCCGTTTCGGCGATCGCCGAACTTGCCGCCGCGCCCCACGGGCGCCGGCTCGGTGCGCTTCATCCCGGGGCGGTCGTCGCCGCGCATGGCCACGAGGGGTTTTGCCTTCGCCGGCGCGGGAGTTGGTGCAGGTGCCGATTCGGATTCGGATTCGGATTTGGATTCGGCCGATGCTTCAGCAGGCGCTTCTGCGTTTGCAGCAGCGACGTCCGCCGCGGCGACGTCGGCGCGTGCTTGCGCCTGGCCCTTGAGCGCCGCTTCAAGCGCATTCATCGCTGCCTTGATCTTCTGCGCATCGCCGCTGGCGTTCGCAGCTTCGAGAGCCTTTGATGCCTCGAGCACCGAGCGATCGCGATCGCTCAGCGCCGCGGCCGCGCGATCGCGCTCCTCGCCCTTGCGCTGGAACGCCTCGTCGATCGGCTTTCGGAATGCGTCCCAGAGTTTCTGCTCGTGCCTGCGATCCAGCGGTACGGCCTGCGCTTCGTGCTGCCAGCGCTGCTGAAGCGATTTCACCGCATCGATACGCAGTTGGGACGACGCACCGAGCACCTTCGCCTCCTCGATCATCGCGTTGCGGCGCTCGACGCTTTCCTTCTGGACGGCGTCCAGCGGCGCGCGCGCGGCTTGGACCGCGTCCCGCCATTTCGCCTGCATTTCAGCGAACGCCTTCTCGGAAAGATGGCCCGCCTCGCGCCAGCGCGATTCGAATTGCTGCAGCACGCGCGAAAAGCCCTTCCAATCGCCGTCCAGTGCTGTCTTGTTCGCCTGCGCCCACGCATTCAGCTCGTCGATGAGCGCAACGCGCTGCGCCTTGTGCTCCGCAGCTTCGGCCTTGACCTTGTCGAGCCATTCCTCGACGACCTTGTAGGCCGTGTTGCATGCCTCGTCGAAGCGCTTCCATAAAGCGTGGTTCGGCGGGCCGCCCTGGTCCACCTGCTTCCACTGCTCGCGCAGGGCTCGAAGCTGCTCCTGCATCTTGCGTCCGCCAAAGCGGGGCTTGGGTGGTGCCGGCTCCTGGCCTTCGACAGCCGCAGGGCGCTCGAACAGGCCTTCTGCTTTTGCGACGAGTTCCTGGCGCAACTGGTCCGCACGCCAGCGCTGCCAGCCTTCGAGCTCTCCGGCGGCAGCCAGCGCGGCATGCGCCTGCGCCTCGAGCTTGTCGTCCACGAGTCGGCCGTGTTCTTTCAGGGCATTGCGAAGTGCGTTCGCCGCACCGGCACTGGCCTTGCCGTGGCCCTGCGCGATTTCTTCTTCGAGCTTGGTCAGCACCTCGCGCACGGCATTGCTCGCTTTTTCGCGCTGCTCCGGGTCGACCTTGGGCCTCACGGATTTCGGTGGCGCTTCCACGGGCACGCCTCGACCAGCGCGCAATTCATCGGCCCAAACCGGCACGGGCGGAAGCGGCGCTGCCGGATCGTTGGCCGCAGCCTGCGCTTGCGCGAGGGCACTCCGGAAAGCCTCCCACACCACCTGCAATTGCTGACGGGAGGAATCGAGCAGCGGCGGAAAGCGCGTATCGACGCTTGCCCAGTTCGAATCCTGGACAAGCGCCTGCGCCTGCTCCTGCCAATCGGGGACGTCCCTGGAAAGCGTTTCGGCGGCAGCGGCTGCATCCTGCCACGACTTGGTCGAAAGCACTTCGATGCGCTGTGCAAGCAGCACCGCGGCCTCGCGCTGCACCTGCACGCGATGCTGAAGGTCTTCGATGCTTTTGATTCGTTCGGCGAGCTGCGACTTCGCGGACGCGAGCGGCTCCCGGCTGAGGGGTGCGCCGGCCTTCGCCGCGTCGCGTTGCCACGCGAGGGCGTCAGCGATGTTCAGCCTGGATTGCGCCAGAAGTGCCTGCGCCTTTTCGCTCCATTCGGCGGCGATCGCCTCCTGGGTGCGGGCGCGGCGGATCTCGTCGAGCTTCTCGCGCAGCAGGCGCGCTGCGCCCTTGTCGCGTGCGCTGAGTTCGCGAAAGACTTCCTGCACTTGCTCCGCGGCGGGATTGGTCGCGAGCCAATCGCGCACGCGCGCGCTGCGTTCGCCGGAGGTGGGTGCTGAGAAAGCGCCGCCCGTGAGCTCGTCGAGTGCGCGGGTGTCGTGGGGCTTGAGGGTGGCCTGGGTCACTGAATTCTGTTGTTCAAGGCAAACCGCTATTCTCGCCGCGATTTTCGGCTCAGCCGCCGGCGCTGCGATTGACGCACGCCAAATCGGGCGCGCGCCGCGAAATTGAAAAAGCCCGACGTTCGCCTGAAGCGTCCGCCGGGCTTGGCGGCTGACGAATAGTCCTGCGCCGCCTGGATCCGCGTGTCGGGAGAGTGACGTCCCTTCACGCGTCGGAAGCAAGAGATTGCTTCCAAGTTGGGCCGGGGCTACCACCTGACGATGGCCCTACCGGCTTGGCGCCCGATCCCTCGGGCAAGAACAAGTTAAGTGAGATGCCGCACGTTTTCAAGGCACCTTTATCAATGGCAAGGGAACCTGCGATTGCGCGCCGCTGATTGACAAGCGGCCTGCACCTTCATAGGTTGGGTTGCGCGGTCCGGACGAATACTTAGGAATTGATACAACACGCCTTGGCGCCAGCTCCCGTTTTGATAGCAAGCTTGCGAGCAAGGCGCACGCTGTCAGGCAACGCCGACGAGATCTCGCGCATATGGCCGACAGGCGGAATTCTCGAAACCGCCCGAAAATCCGCACGTTTCGCCATCAGCTCGTATAAAAACGTAACTTGATATTCTTGACCTGTTATTTGAGCGGCCCCTAAAATTCGCCGGTCCCTGGCAAAAGTACCAGGGACAACCCGAAACCCGCTGCCGACCCCGGCTAAGTCGGATGGACCCGATGGGACTCAGAGACAAGAGCTCCCCGGCATCCGACGGCGTACCAAATCAAACGAGGAGCCCGACGGTGTGATGCCAGCTGGCATTGCTTCGCAGGCTCGCGCGAGAGAGGAAGTGCTATGACAGCGTTAGGAAAGACGGTTCAGGGCCTGCGATGCTTCGCATCGGACGTGGCTCAGGGCTTCTTCGAAATTACGCATAACGGCTTCGCCCTCGTCGGCTTGGCCACGGTGTGCTGCGTGCTGACGCTCGCAGCCCGCCCCGACCTTCGCGAAACCGGCGAGGTGAAGCTTCGTGGGTGGCTTCAGGCGCGCCAGGAAGCAGCCGCCGGCATGCCGATCGAGCTCGATGCCATCGAGCGGGCAACCGCAACCGACCCGCACGCCTTGCCCAGGCAGCAGGCTGCCATCGCCTATTGGCTGAGCAAGAAGTACCGCGTGGCACCGGAGCCCTTGGGCGCGCTCGTCTCCGCCGCGTATGAAATCGGCGCGAAAGACAAGCTCGATCCGACTCTGATCCTCGCAGTCATGGCCGTGGAGTCCGGCTTCAACCCGTTCGCCCAGAGCCCGGTTGGTGCCCAGGGCCTGATGCAGGTGATGACGGGCGTGCACAAGGATAAATACGAGTACTTCGGCGGCCAGCTTGCGGCTTTCGATCCGGTGACCAACCTGCGGGTGGGTGTGAAGGTGCTTCAGGAATGCATCCAGCGAGCCGGCTCGCTCGAGGCGGGACTCAAGTTTTACGTGGGCGCAGCCAATAACGAAGACGACGGTGGCTATGCGGCAAAGGTCATGGCCGAACATGCGCGTTTGAGGCTCGTTGCCGCGGGAAAGAACGTGCCCCTGCCGCAACCGCCGGTGCTGCGCACAGTGGCGCCGGGGCAGCCCGAAACGCCGGCAGCCCCCTCGGCCGCCGAGGACAAGGTGGCCTCGATTTCCTGAGCTCCAACGGTCCGCTACACTTGGCGGTGTACGCGACTGGCGATAGGCGCCGGCCTCCATGCGGGGCGCGGCGCTGACGTGGAGCCCCACCACTAGGAAGCGTGCCGCCGGCTTCGACGCCGGCGAACAGCCGTTCGCCTGGGCAGCCCTTGTTTTGCGAAAACAGGGACCACCTTCGACAGGACTGCCGACATGTTCCACCGCAATATCCTCATTCAAGAGACCGACCCCGACATCTGGGCCGCCGTCCAGGCCGAGAACAAGCGCCAGGAAGATCACATCGAGCTGATCGCCAGCGAAAACTACGCGTCGCCGGCCGTGATGGCGGCGCAAGGCACGCAGCTCACCAACAAATACGCGGAAGGTTACCCAGGCAAGCGCTACTACGGCGGCTGCGAGAACGTCGACGTCGTCGAACAGCTCGCGATCGACCGCGTCAAGCAGCTGTTCGGCGCGCAGGCGGCCAACGTACAACCTCACTCCGGTGCGCAAGCCAATGAGGCGGTCTTCATGGCCTTCCTCAAGCCCGGCGACACGATCATGGGCATGAGCCTGGCCGAAGGCGGCCATCTGACGCACGGCATGGCGCTCAACATGAGCGGCAAATGGTTCAACGTTGTCTCCTACGGCCTCGATGCAAAGGAAGCGATCGACTACGAAGCGATGGAGCGCAAAGCGCACGAATCGAAGCCCAAGCTGATCATCGCGGGCGCATCGGCCTATTCGCTGCGCATCGACTTCGAGCGCTTCGCCAAAGTGGCCAAGGATGTCGGAGCGATATTCATGGTCGACATGGCCCACTACGCAGGCCTGATCGCCGCAGGCGCCTACCCGAACCCCGTGCCGCACGCCGACATCGTCACATCGACCACGCACAAGAGCCTGCGCGGCCCCCGCGGCGGCTTCATCCTGATGAAGTCCGAGCACGAGAAGGCGATCAACAGCGCAATATTCCCGGGCCTGCAGGGCGGCCCGCTGATGCACGTGATCGCCGCAAAGGCCGTGGCTTTCAAGGAAGCGCTCCAACCCGATTTCAAGACGTACCAGCAGCAAGTCGCGAAGAACGCGCAGGTCGTCGCGCAGACGCTTGCCCAGCGGGGTCTTCGCATCGTCAGCGGCCGCACCGAAAGCCATGTGATGCTGGTGGACCTGCAACCCAAGGGCATCACGGGCAAGGATGCCGAGGCAGTCCTTGGCAGCGCGCACATGACGATCAACAAGAACGCGATCCCGAACGATCCGCAAAAGCCGATGGTCACCAGCGGCGTGCGTCTCGGTACGCCCGCAATGACGACGCGCGGCTTCAAGGAGAACGAAGCCCGCATGACGGCGAATCTCGTGGCCGACGTGCTCGACAACCCGCGCGACGAGGAGAACCTCGCCCGTGTGCGCGAGAAGGTGGGCGCACTCACTCGTGAATTCCCCGTTTATCGCTAAGGCATTGCGATGAAATGCCCCTTCTGCGGCAACGTCGACACCCAGGTGGTGGAAACGCGTGTCGCCGAAGACGGCGACTTCATCCGCCGGCGGCGCCAGTGCGCCTCCTGCGAGAAGCGCTTCACCACCTACGAGCGGCCGGATCTCACCTACCCCGCGATCGTCAAGAAGGACGGCCGACGCATCGACTACGAACGCGACAAGCTTCGCGCGTCGATGAACCTCGCCTTGCGCAAGCGCCCGGTGAGCACGGAGCAGATCGACGCGGCCGTCGAGCGAATCGAAGAAAAACTGCTGAACCTTGGTGCACGCGAAATCTCATCCAACCGCATCGGCGAGCTCGTGATGCGCGAGCTCAGGAAGCTCGACAAGGTGGCGTACGTCCGGTTTGCAAGCGTCTACCGGAGCTTCGAAGACATCGATGAATTCAAGACGCTCGTCGACGAAGTTCGCAAGTAGCCGATCCCTGTTCACAGGCAGCTTGAAACCCGCGCCCTCTGCACGCGCGGACGGCCGACGGAGTTCAGCACGATCTGTCGCGCATCTTCTTTGCCGGATGCCGCGTTGCACAGCGTAATCGTGCCCGCCTGGAACGCACCGCTTGCCAGCTTCGTCTCGCCGGTGGGCGCGTACGACACATACTTGGATACGTTCAGGTTGCCCGAAAGGCGCATGTCTTTGGGCAGCGGATCGACGCGCGAGACGACCTGCTCGCCCTCCTCGCGCTTTCCGTTGTCGTTGGCGTCGTGGAAGACGATCCAGCCCTGTTCCCAGCCGCCCGTGACAGCGCACGTCTTTCCATCCGCAGACTTGCACAGCGCCACCCGATCGTGACGCTTGGCGGCTTCACTGCGTGCGAGCGTGAGGCTCGCGAAGAGATCGTTTGCCGAGTTGGTGAGCTTCGTCGATCGAATCACGCCCATGAAGGACGGCACTGCCGTGCCCATGAGGATGCCGGCGATGACCAGCACGATCATGAGTTCGATGAGGGTGATGCCGCGCTGTACGCGACGGCTGGAGGCGAATGTGTGGAGCGATGTATTCATGGCGCAGAACGATAGGCGCCACGCCTTCGTCCTCCGCCCGGAATAGCAACGGGATTCCTGCGAAATTCTTCGCAGACAACCCGCGTGCCGCGTGCCGCTTACTGCGCCTGTGCGGTGTCGCGGGCGCCCGCTATCAGTTTTTCGATCTGGTCGGCCGGCATTGCACCGGGCGTGCGGGACCCATCTGCGAAGATCGTCGTTGGCGTGCCGTTGATCTTGAACTTGCGCCCGAACTCGACGTTCCTCTCGAGGGCCGCGGTGTCGCACTGCGAAGGCGCACGCCCTGCAACCTGGCCTTTGAGCATCCAGTCCTGCCACGCGCGGCCCTTGTCCTTCGAGCACCAGAGGTCGCGCGCCTTCTCGACGGAATCCTGTCCGAGGATCGGATAGAGGAAGACGTGGATCGTGGCGTTGTCCACCTTCTGCAGGTCCGCTTCCAGCCGCTTGCAGTAGCCGCAGTTCGGGTCTTCAAAGATCGCAAGCTTGCGCTTGCCATTTCCGCGGACGATGGTGAAGGAGTCCTTCAGCGGCAGGCGATCGAAGGAGATCGCGAGCAGCTTGCGCTGCTTTTCCTCCGTGAGGTTTCGCTGGCTCTTCGTATCGATGATCGTGCCCTGCACAAAATAGCGGCCGTCCGCGTCCGTGTAGAAAAGATCGGTGCCCACGCGAATCTCATAGAGACCCGGAAGCGGCGACTTGACGATCTCCTCGATCGGCGGAAGCGTCGGCAACCGCTCGGTGAGGTTCTTGCGGATGGCGGCCTCGTCCGCGTGCGCCGAAACCGCAAGCAGCGCCAACATCGCCGCCGCCGAACCTGCGAGGAATCTCTTGATGGAAGTCATGGCGAATCCTTCGTGGCGATTACTTGTTGTCCGTATTGAGTTTCCAGTAAGTGCGGCTGCGCTTGCTGGAGATCGGCGGCGAAAGTTTCTGAGCCTGGATCGGGGCGCAGCTCGTGCCGTCCTTGCACGGTGCACCGATCAGGATGGTTTCCTCCTTGCCGTCGACACTCACCGTCGCCGCCACGGCGGAAGGCGGCAGGCCGCCACCGGGGAACACTGTCGAGGTCGTGCCGCCGCAAGTGCCGGAGACGCCGATCGCGCCGGAGCCATTCAGCAGGTTCGCAAAATATCCGCGCGCCTCGCCGAGGGACGTACTGCAGGTTTCGGAAGCGCCTGTCGGCCGGTTGGTGCTCCAGGTCACCATTCCACCGAAGATGAGCGCCGACGTCACACCTTGTTCGCCGCAGCCGTTCGTCGACGATGGGCATGCCGCCTTCAGGTCCATGTACCAGCCGTAGTTCGTGCCGCCTGGCAGCACCTTCGCGGCGTTGCAGTCCGCGCCTGCCGATTCATTGACCATCTTGTCGCCATCGAGATCCGTGGCGGCGGTGCGAGACGGGTCGTCCAGGTACAGGTAGGCCCTGTTGAGAACCGGCGTCGTGTACGGATAGCTCAGCGCCAGTGGGTGTTCGCGGTCGCCCGAGACGATCGAGACAAAGATGTCTCCCTTGTACGGCAACACGGCCGGCGAGAACAGGAACTTGCGATAGGAGTTCGAAGGCGTGATGTTCGTGTATGCGACCTTGGTCATCTTCCAGTCGGTCGCGCTGGTGGCGTTCGACGGGAAATCGATGCGGTACAGGTTGCCGCCGGTGTCGGCTGCATAGGCGTAGTCGACGATACCGTCGCCGTTCGTGTCGACCATCGCGACGTCCGCTGCGATGCTGCGTCCCGAAGGCCCACTGCCCGAATTCGTGGCGCTCGCCGTGTCGAACGCCTTGAGCAAAGACCCGGTGTCCGCATCCAGCACGTACACCACGGATCCCTTCGGGCTGCTGCAGGACGGGCTGGTCGAGTCGGCGTCCTCGCAGGTGTCGTAGCCGCCGCCCACGATGATCACTGGAAGGTTTGTGCCGCTCGACGTGTACCCGTTGACCTTCGCGACCTGCGGTGTCGACCAGGTCTGGCCGATCCCGCTCATCCCGGTGGTGCAGTTGGCGTCGCTCGACTGGTCGAAGCAGCCGCGCCGCCACTTCAGCGTTGGCGATGCCGGGGCGCTCACGTCGAACGAGTAAAGCATGCGCCCGCCGCGTCGCATCGCCGGATAGATCCAGACCTTTGTGTTGGCGGAGTTCTGGTACACGCCGGTCGATCCGTCGAAGAAGAAGTCGCGGGCCGTAGTTCCCGAGACCGCCGTCTGCCCCGGCGGCGTGGGATTCGGCGTCAGGACAAGCGGCGTGTTGTCCATCAGTCGCTGCAGCGTCGAGTAACTTTCGGGGGCGACGAAGCCCCACAGCTCCTGCCCCGTGCTGCCCTGCACCGCGTGGTACACGCCATCCCCCGCGCCGTAATAGATCACCACACCTGTCGATCCTCCATGGTCGACCGGCAAGGGCCTCGAGTGAATCACGTCGCCGTGGATCGAAGGTCGCGCGTTGGCCGACCCGGCCAGCGAGACTTCACCCGTCACGTCCTGGCCCATGATGAACTTGGCCGCGTTCGAGTTCACCGTCGAATTGGCTGAAATGCCCGAAACGGTCGTGTCGAAGTTCGACAGCGTCGACGCGTTGGTCGTCGCCGAGCTGATCGTGTACATCTTGCGGCTCGCAAAATTGTTGCGAAGCATCTGCGCAGCGCCGCCTTTTTCCACCGTCGGGCCGTCGGGCGAGTCGGACCACTGCGTCGTGGTGTCGCACGAACCCTTCGAGAAGTTGTCGTCGTTGCCGGCCGCATCCCATGCGGTTCCTGCATTCCCCGACGTGGCCTGCGTGATGAATATTCGACTCAGGTCGTTCGTGTTGTCATACCAGTAATCGGTCGAACTCGTCGTCCAGTAACTCACCGCACAAGGCGTCACGAAACCGGTCGTGTTGCTGACAGCTGCTTTGCCATCGGAACCTACAAGGCCGTCGAAGCCGCCGATCTTTCCGACCTGGTAGCGCTTGAGGTTGCCGAACCAGCGCGGATGGTCGGCCTGGTCGGGACGGAACATCCCGATATAGACCTGGTTGCTGTTCTGCGCGCGGTTCGTCGCCGAGATCGGCAGCGCCGCCGACGCGAACGTGTTGTTGACCGCCTGGATCTCCGCGAAGATCGACTTCAGCGCGGCGAGGATCGCTGCTTCGGTCTGCGCACTGAAATACTTGCCGCCGCCGTTGCGCGCCATGCTGGATAGCAGTCCACTCACTGCGGGGCTGGGCTGGTCGTTGTAGACGTCGATCGTGTACGTCATGACCGATTGCTTCGTCGAGCCCACCGGAACGCCCACGTGGTGCAGGAAGCGCGCCCATTCGTCGGCGTTGTAGGTGTTCGTATCCGTCGTGAAGGTGCCCGTCGCGACGTCTTGAAGCTGGGCGTAGTTGCCCAGCACCTGGAATCGCTTGCCCGTCGGGCAGATGGCCGATGTGGTCGTCGAGCCGTACGAGCAGGTCGAACCGCTGGCGCAGGTGTAGTCGGTCGGCGTGCCCGTCGGGGCCGAGCTGTAGCACGAGAAGGTGTTGCCCAGTGTCGTCACCGTCGAGGGGGCTGTCGTGCCGACTGTCACCGCCTTCGTGACAGTTTGCGTGACCGGGAACTTGTATTGCTGGCCCGAGGTTTTCGTCGTCGGGACCGCGGTCTGCGTGACCGTCATGTAAGTCTTGTTGTTGCCGCAAGTCGTCGTGGTTCCACTGACCGTCTTCGACGAGAGGCCGCTGTCAGCCGCCGTATAGACGCAGGCGTAAGTCGTGGTCGTCGTCACTCCGTTGCTTGTGCTCGTCGTGGTCGCGGGGCAGCTCAAGCCCCCGGTGTCGCTCGAGCCCCAGGAGTTCGTGTTCGAGTAGCAGCTGTTGCTGAGCGACGTGCTGGTTGCACTCGATCCGGTCACGGTGGTGGCTACGTTGCTGCAGCCTGTCGTCGTCTGCCCGGTGCTGGTGGCGGAATAGGAACACGTGTAGTTGGTGTTGGTCGTCGTGCCGCCCGAGGTGGTACTTGTGGAAGCGGGACAGCTGGGGGTCGTCCCCGTGTCCGTATTCGGGCTCCACGACGAGGTGTTGTAGTAGCACGAGTTCGTCGTCCCGGTGTTCGTGCTGGTGGTGGTCGTCGTGGTCGAGCCCGTAGCGACGCCCGGCGTCGTCTGCAGGACCGAATACCGCGAAGTACCTGCCGCACAAGCATCAAGCGCGTTGGTGTTGTCGCCGGTCACGCTGTAGGTGCAGCTGTCGTAGGTGCCAGCTGTCACCAATGCCTGGCACGACTGGTACACCGAATCCGTCGTGCTCGTCGGCTGTGCGCTGTAGCAGGCGCTGGAGTAGCCGAGCGCGTCGCTCAGGGTCACCGTCTTCGTCGTGAAGTTCGGCAGCGGAAGCTGGGTCGTGTCGCCGCCAACGCTCGACAACGCGCTCAGGTTCGCCGAAGTATCCGACTTCGGGCTCGGCGGCGCATTGGCGATGAAGATGATGTAGGTCGTGCCGCAGCTGGCCGATGTGGAAAGGGGCGACTTGAACTTGCTGTAGTTCGTGGTGTAGCCATTCGAATCCGCCAGGCTCGAGACGACATCGCCTGACGCCGCATACGGCGTCAAGCCGCCGAGGTAGTTGTACGCGTCGTACATCAAATCGCCGTACGCAACGCTCTGGCTCGTCTTGTGGTCCGGACTTCCGTAGTTGTTGTAGATGTCGGTCATCACAGCCTTCAGCGAGGCCAGGTTTGTCGCGCCGTTGGTGTCGCCCGATCCCATGGGCAGGATGGCGGAGCGCACGAAGCCGCCCTGGTCCGTGGCGGCGCCGCCGGTCACGAACTCCATCAGGCCGATGTTGATGTGCCCCGGCAGCGAGCTGAGCGCGTTCGACAGCGCCTCGGCTTCCGCCTGCGCCTGGTACATCGTCCCGCTGCCGGTGGAGCTCGGGAAGTGCTGCTTGTTGTTCGACCAATTCGACGAGTTATCGATGATGATCAGCACGTTCGGCGCAGTCACCGACGAACTCGTCGCAGCGAAGATGTCCGTGTCCATCGCGCTTGCGGGTTCCATCGAACCGGTGAGGATCGCCAGCGCGGCGCTCGCGGCCAGCAGGACGCTCTTCACGACACGCGCGAACATTCGTGTGAACCTGCGATATCTGGGTGTCCCGTTCATCGAGGCGCTCCTTCTCAAGGGCAGTTGTTGGTCAGGTCCGTCGCTGCAATCCGGGCCGACACGCCCTGCACGATCGTCACCTTGCTGTTTGTCGTGTTGTCGCTCGCGGCCGCAGTCACTTCCCATCCCGATTGGGCGCAAAGCGAATAGGTGTTGCTCGAGCCTTCCACGCCGAAAGTCTGCGATTGCCCCGTCGAGCACGCCAAATCTTCCGACTGGCTCAGGTCCAGGCTGCTGTTGTTGATGTTCCAGCCTTCGGTGCACTTGGGCTGCGGCGTGAGCGCCACCGTGATGTCCTTGGTGCCGTCGCCATTGACATCGACGCACAGGTTGTTGGCCGCACCGCCCGCGCAAGTGCTGTCGCTGCTGACGATGGCAGCGGCCGGATTGGTCATGAAGTTCGCCGAGTTCAGCACGGTGTCGATCGTCTGCTGCGCAGCATCGGTCGCTTCCTCCCGGTGCTGCGAGTTGGAGATGATCACGCTCTGCGACGAGCCGATGTGAAAGGCCGTGATGGCCATCAGCGTGAGCAGCACCAGCATGATCAGCGCGGTGATGAGCGTGATCCCGCGCTGGCGGACAGGGGTCGTGTGGTTCATTCGATTCTTCCCGCGACGTTCACAAGGCGCGCAACCGTGGTGTACACGTGGCGCTTGTAGCCGTCGTTGTACGGTCCGAAGGTGTTGTCGGTCGAAGCGGTCGATCCGAGCACATAGGCGCGCGTGTCGGTGAACTGGCCGGCGGACGCCTGCGGATTGCGGGCGAGCACGTGGATCTTGACGGCCGTGACCTGCGTCCACGCGATCACCGCGGCTGCGGCCGTGGCTCCCGCCGCCGGATCGGCTACCCATGAATCCGGCGCGCCGTCGCCGGAAGTATCCAAGCCGTATTCGATCTGCAGCGTCTCGATGCCTTCTGCGATCGACGACGGCGAACTGAAGGCGTTTGCGCCGAGAGACACCATCTTCAGCGTCGGGATGCCGTCG
>DATJJL010000409.1:0-2994 GCA_035492155.1 Ramlibacter sp.
GGCCGCTTGTCGCGCGTGGTGCGGCACCAGCCGAACTGCGGCGTGTTGAATGCCGAGAGTTGCACCATCGTGATATGGATAGCGCTCTGGTCGTGTGCCAGTTCGCATCGCACGGAATCCGTGAACCCGCGAATCGCCGCTTTTGCCGCGCAATAAGGCGCTTGCAGCGGAATCGATCGGTAGGCGAGCGCCGAGCCGACTTGCACGATCGTGCCGCGGCCGCGCCTCTTCATGCGTCGAAGCGCGGCGAGCGTGCCCCACACGGCGCCGAGGTAGGTGACGTCCGTCGCGCGCCGCCAATCCTTCGGGTCGATGTGCATGACGTCCGAGAAGATGGTTGCCATTGCGTCGTTCACCCACACGTCGATCGCGCCCCATTCGGCCTCGACGCGCGCGGCAGCGGCCTCGACCTGTGCTTCGACGGCGACATCGGTGGGGATGACGAGCGCCTCGCTGCCCAGCGCTTCGGCTTCGGCCTTCGCGGCGGCCAGGCCGTCGACGCCGCGTGCGAGCAGCGCGACGCGCCAGCCATGCTTCGCGAATTCACGTACGGTGGCCCGACCGATGCCCGCGGATGCGCCGGTAATCACTGCGACACGTTTCATCTTTCACCTCCTTGTTCATGCAATTGCCGGGGCTGCTGCATCGGCGCGCGTTGGTCGGCGCGAGTCGCGTAATCGACGCCGCTCAGCGAAAACAACAGCGCCAGCATCGCGAATCCGATCGCGGCTGCGATGCGCAGCAGCGCGGGCGCACGGCGCAGGCCCATGAAGATCGCGAGCACGATGAGCGACTTGATCGCTGCGATCACGAGTCCGGCGACAAGGTTCCACGGCCCGAGCGGCAGGTACGAGCTCGCCAGGCTCGTGAGCATCAGCACGATCAGTGCGACCCACGCGACGAGCACGCGCGTCATGACGCTGTCCTTCCGACGAGGTAGAGCAGCGGGTACAGGCAAATCCACACGATGTCGACGAAGTGCCAGTACAGCCCCGCGACTTCGACATGGCGAGGCAGCGCCCACGGCCTTGCGCGGCGGCGGCCCCACGCGAACGCGCCGAGCACCGCGATGCCGATCGTGAGGTGTACCGCGTGCAGGCCCGTCGTGAGGAAATAGAGCACGAAAAACAGCTCGGCACCTTGCGCGTCATGCAGGCGAAAGCCCGCGCCCGGCACGAGGTGCTCGAGCCACTCCTTGCGGTACTCGACGCCTTTGACCGCGATGAACGCGATGCCCAGCGCGGCACCGGCGGAAAGCAGCCACGGAATCCAGCCGCGCCGCTGGCCGCTTTCGTCGGCCTGCACGGCAAGCGCCACCAATGCGCTGCTCGTCAGCAGCAATGCGGTGTTCAATGTGCCGAGCACGACATGCGTTTCGCGTCCCGCGGTTGCGAATCCTTCGGGCCAGTGGCTGCGGCCGTACGCGTAAGCCATGAAAAGGCCGCCGAAGAACAGCACCTCGCTCGCGATGAACACCCACATGCCCAGGCGTGCGGTCTCGACATCGCCCACGGCCGTATTCATGCCGGCGACCTCAGCGGCTCGTTCGGGTCGTAGTCGTACGGGCGCTCGGGCACCGCGGGCTCATGATCGAAGTTATGCGTCGGCGGCGGCGAAGGCGTGGACCACTCGAGCCCGCGCGCGTCGAACTGGTTCGCTCCCGCGTGCTTGCCGGCAAAAAGCGACCAGCCGAGATAGACGAGCGGCAGCAGGTACCCGGCCGCGAGCACCACGCCACCCGCCGACGAGAAGAGATTGAGCACCTGGAACTGCGGCGGGTACTCGTGATAACGGCGCGGCATGCCGAGCACACCGAGGATGTACTGCGGAAAGAAAGTGAAGTTGAAGCCGAGAAAGATGAGCACCGCCGCGATGCGCGCCCAGATGTCGGAATACATGCGGCCCGTCACCTTGGGCCACCAGAAGTGCAGCGCTGCGAAGTACGCCATCACCGATCCGCCGACCATGATGTAGTGGAAGTGCGAGACGACGAAGTAGGTGTCGGTCAGGTGCACGTCCAGCGCGAGCGACGCGAGGAACAAACCCGTCAGCCCGCCGATGGTGAACAGGCCCACGAAGCCCAGCGCATAAAGCATAGGCGCCTCGAAGCGGATGGATCCTTTGTAGAGCGTCGCCGTCCAGTTGAAGACCTTGATCGCCGATGGAATGGCGACGAGGAACGACAGCAGCGAGAAGACCATGCTGGCCGCGAGCGACTGCCCGCTCACGAACATGTGGTGGCCCCACACGAGAAAGCCGATCGTCGCGATGCCCAGGATCGCGTAGGCCATGAATCGGTAGCCGAAGATGCGTTGCCGCGCGAAGCAGGGGATGATCTCGCTGACGACACCCATCGCGGGCAGCACCATGATGTACACGGCCGGGTGCGAATAAAACCAGAACATGTGCTGGAAGAGCAGCGGGTCGCCGCCATAGGCCGGGTCGAACACGCCGATCTGCCACAGCCGCTCGGCGATGACGAGAAACACCGTGATCGCGAGCACCGGTGTCGCGAGCACGAGGATGAGGCTCGTCGCATAGATCGCCCACACGAAGAGCGGAAGCTTGAACCAGGTGAGCCCCGGCGTGCGCAACTGGTGCACGGTGACGATGAAGTTCAGGCCCGTGAGGATGGATGAGAACCCGACGATGAAAACGCCCGTGAGCGCGACGGCGACCCAGCTGTTGGAGAACATCGTCGAGTAGGGCGTGTAGAAGGTCCAGCCCGTGTCGATGCCGCCGAGCGCGAGCGAGATCAACACGACAACGCCGCCTACGATGTAGATGTACCAGCTCGCGAGGTTCAGGCGAGGAAACGCAAGATCACGGGCGCCGATCATCAGCGGCACGAGGAAGTTGCCCATCACCGAAGGGATCGACGGAATGAGGAACAGCCACACCATGATGATTCCGTGTGCGGTGAAAAGGCGGTTGTAGGTGTCGTGCGAAACGAGGTCGGCCGCCGGCGTCGCGAGCTCGAGCCGGATCACCGTT
>DATJJL010000410.1:0-7633 GCA_035492155.1 Ramlibacter sp.
CACGGTTGTCGCAACGGCGAAGGTGAACTTCGGCAAAGCCGACACCGTTGCCGCGGGTCTCGGCTCGCCATGGGCGCTCACGGTCCCGCGCGGCCAGCAGGTGCAGACATCGACCCAGATCAAGCCCGATCTCGAAGCGCCTGTGGCCAAGGGTGCTGTCATCGGCAAGGTGGTTGCGAGCGCGAATGGCAAGCAGTTGGCAGAAGCGCCGCTGGTTGCGCAGGCCGATGTGGAACGCGCGGGCTTCCTGCTGCGCATGTGGCAACACGTGACGAAGTTGTTCGGCAAGTAAGCCGCGCAGTGCGGCCTTGGGCCGCTACATGCTTTCCATCGAGTGCCCGACGTGGTCGTGCGCGGGAGGCGGCGTCACGCCCAGCCACGCAACGATCACGAGAATCGCTGCGCCCAACACGATCTCGGCGACCACGCCCGCCCGCAAGCGTCGCAGCGTACTTTCGGTGTCGTCGGCGCGCTTTCCGCCTGCGATGATCACCAGGCGATTCACGATCGCGAGCACCAGCATCGTCGCGAAGAGCGCGAGCTTCGCGGACAGAATGCGCCCGTAGGTGGTGTCGAAAAAGTCCGAGATGGAATCGAGCATCCACGACGTGTTTGCCAGGCCGGAGGCGGCCAGCACCGCGACGGCAACGGCGCCGGGCAGAAAAAATTTCCCGGCGCTTGCGATCGCCAATTCGCGCCAGCGCGCGGGTTCGGCCAGGCCATTTTTCGTGACGAGCCACAGCAGCGGCAGCATGCCCAGCCACGCCGACGCGGCAAGCAGGTGCAATGCATCGACCCAGGGATGCAAGCGGTTCGATCCCAGCGCGTGGCCCGTCCATGCGAGGCTCGCGGCGAGGAGGGCAGCGAGGGCGAACGCGAACCCCCGTGCACTGCGTCGCCAGACCAGCACGCCAAGAACGACGAACGCCACGAGCCGGATCAGCCACACGTGTCCGAACGTCGTGCGCTCAATGACCATCGCAAGAATATCGGGGGCGAGCGCCTCCGCCACCGGCAGCCCGCTCATCGTCACTGTGACGGCCGCGAGCCATGCAGTCCAGGAAACCAGGCCGATCGCGATGGCCCATGCGCATTGCTGCGCGATCCAGCGATCGAGCACAGGTGCGACGGCCGCATCGCGCGCAGCTTCGCCGCAGCGGCGAAGGATCAGGAAGTCGAAGGCCAGTGCGCCGCCGAGGAGCATGGTGGCGACGATGTGCAGCGCGCGAATGCAGGGCAGAAACGCCATCGAATCGCAGGCCCGCTTACGGCCCGACGCGGAAGCTGAACTGGCCCACGGTGGGATGCGTGTCCACCGACACCACGCGCCAGTTCACCGTGTACTCGCCCGGCGCAAGCTTGCGAAGCGGCACATGCAGCAGCGCTTTTTGTTGCGGATCGATCTGGGGATGGCCGGTGTCCACACGCTTGCCGCCGGCATCGAGCACCTCCGCCGTGGTGAAGACCGCTTCCACGTCCTGCGAGAACCACAGGCGAAGTTCGGTGGGCGCGGCGGCGACGACGGAGCCGACTTTCGGGTCCGCGTGGTCAAGAAACGCGTGCGCGTATGTCGAAACGTGGATGGCCGCCGCAGCGACCGCAAGAAGTGATCGCAGATGCTTCATCGGTTGCCCATGAGCGGTTGCCCGAACGTGTGCGGGAACAAATCGTCGAGGAAGAAATGCAGTTGCGCGAGCACGCCGACGCCGTGTCCGCTCGAGCGGTTCATCGGGATCACTGCCTCGAGCCCGAGCTGCACGTAACGGCCGGTCCACAGCAAGCCCGGATTGATCGTGCCCACCCAGCGCCGGTCGTCCACGCGATCGAGCGGCTTCTGCGCGGCGATCTCGACGATGGGGATCACGCGTTTCCAGGGTTCGCCCAGGCCGATGTCCTTCACGGAAGACTGCAGGTAGGGCAGGCTGTACTCCAATGCGAGGCCGACTTGCAGCACGTGCGGCTCGCCGGCGCGGCTGGGAATCGCGACGCCGAACGTGCCCGTCGCGGCAAGCGGCCGCAGCAAATCGCTCTTGAGGTTGCCGAAGCCTTTGCCGAAGTAAAGCGTCGGCGTGTAGGTGCTGAAGTCTTCCGCCACCGATTTGCTGCCAGTGCCGCCGACTTCCCAGTCGACACCCGCGGACATGATCGATTCGGCGGCCTCGTCCTTGTAGAACATGTACTTCGCGCCGATCTCGAGGTTGCCCTGGCCGCTTACCGGCGCTTGCGCGCCGCCAAAGCTGAAGCGCTCGCGCGCCGTGCCGAACGACAAGCCGAAATTGGAGGTGATGCGCTTGGAGAAATCGATCGAGAGCGTGGTTTGCCGGCCGGCGGGCGAATCGTCGCTCGCGTTGAAGCGCGATGACGTGACAGTGGGCAGCGAAAGCTCGTCGGCCACGAAAGGATCTTCGGTGGCGAGCGAAGCGGGAAAGAAGCGCTGGCCGACAAAGCCATGAGCGAACACCGCGCACGGTGCGAAAAAGATGGCCGCAAGCGCGGCCAACGAACGAGCTGGAAGCTTCAACATGCGCGCGATTCTCGCAGGTCAGCCGCAGCCGCCGGACTCAATCCTGCGAAGGCACTGGTCGCCGCGAGGTCGACACCATCTCACGCAACATCGCCATCAGCTTGCCGGGATCGGCGGGCTTCGTCAGGTGGCCGTTGAAACCCGATGCGGTCGCGCGTTCCTTGTCGCGCTCCTGCCCCCAGCCGGTCACGGCGATCAGCACGGGTTGGTGCGTGCCGGATTGCGAGCGGACGCGGCGGCAGACCTCGTAGCCGTCGATGTCCGGCAGTCCGATGTCCAGCAGCGCGACGTCCGGTTTGTCTTCCGCGATGGCATCGAGTGCGGCTTGCCCGGTGTACGCGCAGCTGGCCTTGTAGCCGGCCGCATTGAGCATCTCGCGCAGCGAGTCGGCCGAGTCCTCGTTGTCGTCCACGACCAGCACCGTGACGTCGCGCACGTCCGGGCGCTGGGGCGCCGCGGATGGCGCGGGCGCGAGGCCGGCCTGCGCCGCCAGCGGAAGCTCGATGCGGAACTTGCTTCCGAACCCGTGGCCCCGGCTGAAAGCGCGGACGGTGCCGCCGTGCAGCTCCACGAGCCTTCGCGTCAGTGCCAGGCCGATGCCCAGGCCCGCTGTGCCGCGAAACCCCATGGGCTGGTCCTGCACGAAAAGCTGGAAGATCCGCTCCAGGTTGTCCGGCGAGATGCCGCTGCCGGTGTCGCGAAGTTCGAGGACGGCCAGCGCACCCTCGTGCCGCACGCCGAGCGTGATCCGGCCGCCGCTGTGGGTGAACTTCAGGGCGTTCGTCAGCAGGTTGGTCACGCATTGCATCAGTCGTGTCTCGTCGCCCAGCACGTGGGGCGCCGGCGTTTCGATGCGCATCTCGAAAGCGATGTTCGCCGCCTCCATCGCGCAGAGCAAAGGATCCGCCGAGGCGCGGGCGACTTCGCCCAGGTCGAGCACCTGCCGGTTCAAATGCATCGCGCCGCGAGATATTCGCGATACGTCCAGCAAATCGTCCACCAGCCTCGTCAGGTGCACGATCTGCCGCTCCATCACCGGGCGCAGGCGATGCACGACAGGGTCCTCTTCCTTTGTCTTCAGTAGTTCGACGATGTTGCGAAGCGGCGCCAGCGGATTGCGCAGCTCGTGCGCCAGCGTGGCAATGAATTCGTCCTTTTGCCCGTGCGCCTCCTGCAGTTTCGCGTTGGTGTCCCGCAGGGCCTGCTCGATCTTGTTGCGTTCCGTGATGTCGGCGACGGTGCCGATCAGGCACTTCGCGCGGCCGCCGTGCCGCGAGGGCAGCGGCATGCCGTGAGCTTCGATCCAGCGCTCCTCGCCGGTGGAACGTCTCACGCGGAACTGCACGGTGAATGTTCCCATCGGTCGCGAGCGAAGCGCATCGCCCACGGCATCCTGCAGGTTGGCCAGATCCTCGGGATGGACTTGCCGGATCAAGTCCTCACCGCTTGCCTGCGCCTTGTCGACGCCGAACATCGCGGCGATGCGCGGGTCGTAGTCCAGGGCGCGCTCGGCCAGGTTGTATTGCCACCATCCGAGACCCGCAGCATCGAGTGCAAGGCGCCATTGGCGAGCGATGGTCTCCTGCTGCTCTTCGTGCTGCTTGCGTTCCGTGATGTCGCGAGAGATGCCGAGAAGCCCGGTGATGCGCCCGCCTGCATCGCGAATCGGCACCTGGCGTGCCCACCACCAGCGCGCCGTGCCGTCCGGCAAGGGCACCATGATTTCCGACTCCGTCGGCTCACCGGTCTCGAGCACGCGCTTGTCGGCCGGCAATTCGTCGTTGCGATGGCCCAGCACTTCTGCCGGCGGCTTGCCGAACAACGCCAGCGTGGCGGGATTGGCGTACGTGATGCGGCAGTCCAGGTCCTTGGCGTAGATGCAGTCCTCGCTTTCCTGCGCGAGGGCGCGCAGCAACTCCGTCTGGTCGCCGCCGAACAGCCAGTTCAGGACACGCACACCCATCTTGGGTCCAAGCTTAGGCCAGGAGGTTTGCACGTCTGTAGGCGTCGGCCAACGACGGTTTGACGGAGAGCGCCGGGTTTGCAATACGGGTCTTGTCGCCGGCCTCGCGAAGCTGCGGCAAACTCGGGGGTTCGATCACTGGAGAATCCATGCAAACTTCGAGTCGCCGCTTAGTGCTTTGCGCTACATGCCTGTTCGCTGCCGCCAGCTTCGGCGTGAACGCCGCCGAGCCATGGCCCAGCCGCCCCATCCATTTCGTCGTGCCCTTCGGCCCCGGCGGCGCGAACGACCTGTTGGCGCGTGCCGCTGCGGACGGCGCGGCAAAGGTGCTCGGCCAGCCCATCGTCGTGGAGAACAAGCCGGGCGCGGGCACGATCCTCGGCACCGACATCGTCGCGCGTGCGCAGCCGGACGGCTACACGTTCCTGATCAGCTCGGCGGGCGTGGTGTCCAACAGCATGATCCGCAAGGTGCCGTACAAGGACGCGGACCTCGTGCCGGTCGCGATGATCGGCCTGGCGCCTTCGGTGATCATCGTGCCGGCCAATTCGCCGTACAAAGACCTGAAGGAGTTCGTCGCCGCCTCCAGGAAGGGCGCGGGCCTGAACTGGAGCACGGCCGGTGTGGGCAGCACGCCGCATTTCGTCGAAGGCATGCTCGCGACCGGCTACGGCGCGAAGCTGAACGTCGTGCCGTACAAGAGCGGCAACGAATCGGTCGCGGCCGTGCTGGGCAGCCAGGTCGATGCGACCTCCGAGGCAAGCATCGTCGTGCTGCCGCAGATCAAGGCCGGCAAGCTGAAGGCACTGGCCACCACGTGGACGCAGCGCATCGCCGCCTATCCCGAGCTTCCCACCGCGATGGAGCAAGGCTTCAACGATGTGCAGATTGCGCACTGGGCCGGCCTGCACGCGCCCGCCGGAACGCCCGTCGACATCCAGGACAAGATGGCCGCTGCCATCGACAAGGCCATGAAGGACCCGGCCGTCGTGCAGAAGCTTCGCGGCCTGGGCATCGAGCCCATCGGCGGCACACGCGCATCGTTCATCAAGTTCTGCGAGGACGAACACGCGCGCCTGGGCAAGGTGGTGAAAGCCACCGGCATGAAGGACGAGTGAATGACGAGTCCGCGTAAGGCGCTGCGAGCGCTGGCTGCGCAGCGCCGCGGTGCGATCGTGCCGGGCGCGTTCAACGCGCTGTCGGCGCGGGTGATCGCGCAGGCGGGCTTCGAGGCGGTGTACGTCACCGGCGCCGGAGTCACCAACATGTGGTTGGGCCTTCCGGACCAGGGCTTCATGGGCCTGGCCGAAATCGCCGATCACACCGCGCGCATTCGCGATGCGGTCGAGCTCCCCTTGATCGTCGATGCGGATACGGGTTTCGGCAACGCGCTGAACGTGGTGCACACGGTGCGCACGCTGGAGCGCGCAGGGGCCGACTGCATCCAGCTCGAAGACCAGGTCGCACCGAAACGCTGCGGGCACTTCAGCGGCAAGGAAGTGATCAGCACCGAAGAAGCGGTGAGCAAGATCAAGGCCGCAGTCGATGCGCGTCGCGATGCCCAACTCATGATCATGGCGCGCACCGACGCCTGCGCGACGCAAGGCTTCGAAGCTGCGATCGAACGCGCTCAGCGCATGAGCGAAGCCGGCGCCGACATCCTGTTCGTCGAAGCGGTGACGCAGGTCGACGAAGTGCGATCGCTGCCGAAGCGGCTGGACAAGCCGCAGCTGATGAACATGGTGATAGGCGGCAAGACGCCGATCTTCGGTGCGGAGGAATTGGCGGCCTTGGGCTTTGGTTTCGTGCTGTATGCCAACGCGGCGCTGCAAGGTGCGCTGGCCGGCATGACGCGTGTGCTCCATGTGCTGCGCGATCAAAAGCGCGTCGACGAAGACCCGAATCTGGTGACGCCGTTTGCCGAGCGGCAGCGCCTGGTCGGCAAACAGGACTGGGACGCACTGGAGGAGCGCTACCGCACGTAGCAAGCAGTGAGAGGCACCTTCCGCTCCCTGGTCAACTACAACTACCGCGTGTGGGCGGCGGGTGCCATCGTGTCGAACATCGGCACGTGGATGCAGCGCACGGCGCAGGACTGGATCGTGCTCACGCAGCTCACGAACGAGGACGCGACCGCCGTGGGCATCGTGATGAGCCTGCAGTTCGGCCCGCAATTCCTGCTGCTGCCGCTCACGGGTTATGCGGCAGACCGCTTCGACAGGCGGCGCCTGCTGCTCTTCACGCAGTCTGCGATGGGGCTGCTCGCTTTGGGGATGGGCATCCTCACGCTGTCGGGTGCGGTGCAGCTGTGGCACGTCTACGTGTTTGCATTCCTGCTCGGATGCACGGCCGCTTTCGATGCGCCGGTGCGCCAGAGCTTCGTCGCGGAACTGGTCGGCGATGCGCATTTGTCCAACGCGGTGGCGCTCAATTCGACATCGTTCAATGCCGCGCGGCTGGTCGGTCCGGCTGTCGCGGGTTTGTTGATCGCCGCGGCGGGCACGGGCTGGGTTTTCGTGATCAACGCTTTCTCGTTCGCAGGCGTTCTGGCTGCTCTCATGCTGCTGCGTCCGGCCGAATTCCATCCGCGTGTGGACACCAGCGGCAAGCGGCGAGGCCTTGCCGAGGGCATGCGTCACGTGTGGCACAAGCCGGAACTGCGCGTGGTGCTGATGATGTTCTTTTTGATCGGAACGTTCGGCATCAACTTCCCGATCTACATCTCGACGATGTCGGTCACGGTCTTCCATGTGGGAGCGGGCAAGTTCGGCTTGCTCACGTCGGCGATGGCGATGGGCTCCGTCACCGGCGCATTGCTTGCCGCGGGGCGGGAGAAGCCGCGCATGGCGCTACTCCTCGGCGCGGCGCTCGCCTTCGGCGTCGCGTTGATGATCGCGGCGGCGATGCCGAGCTATCGGTGGTTTGCCGTCACTCTCTTTTTCGTCGGCCTGTCGACGCAGACATTCACGACCACCGCGATGAGCGCCGCGCAGTTGTGGAGCGACCCGGCGCTGCGCGGCAGGGTGATCGCGCTGATGCTCGCGGTGTTCGCGGGTGGAACGCCGCTGGGCGCGCCGCTCATCGGCTTCATCGCGAATCGCGCGGGCCCGCGCTGGTCGCTCGTCGCCGGCGCGAGTTCAGGTTTG
>DATJJL010000411.1:0-9651 GCA_035492155.1 Ramlibacter sp.
GCTTCGGCCAGGCCGTAAGGCGTGCCGCGGCCGGTGGTGAACACATGCAAGTTCATGCCCGCTGCCAGCTGCAGCGTGCCGCAGATGAAGTCGCTGGCCGGCGTGGCCGCGAAGATCATCCCGCGCTTGCCGTTCAGGCGATCGCCCGGACGCACGAAGCCGGAGATCGGCGAGGTTCCCGACTTGATGATCGAGCCCATCGCCTTCTCGACGATGTTCGACAAACCGCCCATCTTGTTGCCGGGCGTCGTGTTCGCGCTGCGGTCAACACTGCCGCGCCGAAGGTATTCGTCGTACCACGCCATCTCGTCGATGATGGCCTGTGCAACGTTGTCGTTCACCGCGCGTGACGTGAGCTGATCGACCGCGTCGCGCACTTCGGTCGTCTCGGAAAACATCACCGTTGCGCCGGCGCGCACGAGCAAGTCCGTGCAATAACCGACTGCGGGGTTTGCCGTCACGCCCGAGAACGCGTCGCTGCCACCGCATTGCACGCCGACGACGAGCTCGCTCGCAGGCACGGTCACCCGCTTGCGCTGGTTCAATCGCTCCAGATGCGCAGTCGCCTGCTGCACCACCGAATCGATCATCGATTGAAAGCTCGTGTGCTTGTCGTCCTGCAGCACGATGACATCGAGCTTCGTTTCGCTCGCAACCGGCACGGGGAAAGATCCCGCGGGCATCAATCGATCCGGCTGCAGCTTCTCGCAGCCCAGGCTGATCACCATCACCTCGCCGCCGAAATTCGGGTTGAGCGAAATGTTGCGCAGCGTGCGGATTGGAATCTCCGCACCGGGCGCGTCAATTGCGACGCCGCAGCCGTAGCCGTGCTCCAGCGCCACGACGCCATCGACATTGGGAAAGCGCGGAAGCAGTTCGGCGCGGATGCGCTCGGCCGCGACGCGCGCCACGCCTGCGACGCATTGCACGGTCTGCGTGATCGCAAGCAAGTTGCGCGTGCCCACCGAACTGTCGGCGTTGCGATAGCCCTCGAAGGTGTAGCCCTCCAGCGGCTCCATCACTACAGGCGCAGCCTTGGGCTTCGGCAATGAATCGAGCGGCAACGCATCGGGCATGCGCAGCAGCCGCTCGTGCACCCAGCTTCCGGCGTGAATGTCCTTCAGCGCGTAGCCAATGGTCACGTCGTAACGCACGACCGGCTCGCCTTCGCGGATGTCGACGAGCGCGATCTTGTGGCCTTGCGGCACGCGGTCGCGCACGACGAGACCATCCGCAAATCTTGCGCCCACGCCGAGCCCGCCGTCGTTCACCACGATGGCGACGTTGTCGGCCTCGTGCATGCGGATGCGGCGCGGTTCGGTCATCGCTTTACTGGAGCGTGATGTGGCGCGATTCGATCAGGTTCTTCCAGCGAGCGTATTCGGCCGCCTGGAATTTCTCGAAGTGCTCCGGCGTGTCGCCGACGATTTCAAAGCCTTGTGCCACAAGCTGCGGCTTCACGCTGGGATCGTTCAGGATTTCCACGATCGCCTTGTACAGCTTCTGCTTCACGTCCGCCGGGATGCCCTTGGGCGCAGCGATGGCTTGCCACGATTCGACTTCGGCGCCCTTGACGCCCTGCTCCTGCAGCGTGGGCACTTCGGGCAGCAGCGTGTTGCGCTTCTCGGAAGACACGGCGATGGCACGCACCTTGCCGGCCTTGATCTGCGTGATGATGCTGTTGATGTTGACGAAGGCTGCGTCCACCTGGCCACCGATCAAATCGGTGATGGCCGGACCGCCCCCCTTGTACGGAACGTGCAGGCCTTGCGTGCCCGTTTGCTGCCAGAAGAGTTCAGCGGAAAGGTGATCGGACGAGCCCGCGCCGGACGAAGCGAAGCTCAGCTTGCCCGGGTTCTTCTTGAGTGCCGCGAGCATGTCATTCACGTTCTTGATCGGAGACGACGCGGGCACGCACAGCACGTTGGGTGCTTGCACCAGCACAGTGATCGGATCGAAATCCTTCAGCGCGTCGTACTGCACGTTCTTGTACAGGTGCGGCGCGATCACGAACGGGCCGAGCGACGACACGAAAAGCGTGTAGCCATCCGCAGGCGCGCGCTTGACGAGTGCCGCGCCGATGGTGCCGGTGGCGCCTGCCTTGTTGTCGATGATCCACGAGCCGCCGAGCTTTTCGGGAAGCTTGGTCGTCAGCACGCGCGCGATGGCGTCGGTGGACCCGCCGGGCGGAAACGGCACGACGATGGTGACGGTCTTGTCGGGGTAGCCCGCGGCGAATGCGCTCACCGTCATGGCGAGTGCTGCTACGAAGGCAACGATCAGTTTTTTCATGGGTGTGTGTCTCCTGTTTGAAGTTACTGCGGTCCCAGCTTCGCGATGAGGGCTGCGAGCTGTTCCATTTCCTCGGGCTTGAGTTCGGTGAGCGGCGGGCGCACCGGGCCGGCGTCGTGTCCGACGATTTTTGCCCCCGCCTTCACGATACTCACGGCGTAACCGGCACCGCGGTTGCGAATCTCCAGGTACGGCATGAAGAACTCGCGCAACAGCTTGTGCTGCGTTGCCATGTCGTCGGTGCGCACGGCTTCGTAGAAAGCCAGCGCGGTCTTCGGAATGAAATTGAAGACGGCGGACGAATACACCGGCGTGCCGAGTGCCTTGTACGCGGCGGCATACACCTCGGCCGTCGGCAATCCACCGAGATACGCGAAGCGGTCGCCCATCTTCATGTAGATCGACGACATGAGCTCGATGTCGCCCACGCCGTCCTTGAAGCCGACGAGATTCGCGTTGCGCTCGGCAAGCCTTGCAAGCGTGGCCGGCTGCAGCTTCGCCTGGCCGCGGTTGTAGACGATCACGCCGAACTTCACGCTCTTGCAAACGGCCTCGACATGCGCGGCAAGGCCTTCCTGCCCCGCTTCGGTGAGGTAGTGCGGCAAGAGCAGGATGCCGTCGGCGCCCGCTTCTTCGGCGGCCTTCGCGCACTGGATCGCAAAGCGCGTGGGGCCGCCCGCGCCCGCGATGATCGGCACCTTGCCTCGGCATGTGTCCACGGCCATCTTGATGATGGCGGGGTATTCGTCCGCCGTGAGCGAGAAGAATTCACCGGTGCCGCCCGCGGCGAACAGTGCGGTGGCGCCATATGGCGCGAGCCATTCGAGCCGCGCTGCGTAGCCCTTGGGATCGAAGTCGCCCTGCGCGTCGAAGTCCGTCAGCGGAAACGACAGGAGGCCCGACGACATGGTCGTCTTGAGTTCTTGCGGAGTCATCATGGTGGTCGGCGGATTCTGGCTACGTTGTCGGTCATCATACAACTAGAGGCGCGGGCCCCGATGTGGAGAACCCGTACCTGCTCAGTCGTTGCCCGCGCTTTCCGCAGCCTCTTGCGCGCGGCGAAGCCTCTCGCGGCTGTTGGTCAGGTGCAGGCGCATCGCCGCCCGGGCGGACTCGGGGTCGCGCCGCGCGATCGCGTCGTAGATCTCCTCGTGCTCGCGCTCGAGGCGCCGCAGGTATTGCGGCATGTCCTCGCGCGCGAGGCGCGACGAGTTGATGCGGGCGCGTGGAATGAGCGTCGCACCGAGGTGACTCATGATGTCGGCGAAGTAGCGGTTGCCCGTCGCCAGTGCGATGAGGTGATGGAAGCGGAAATCGGGGCTGACCGTGTCGCGGCCGTCCTGGCCGGACGACATCTCGTCGAGCGCCTTGCGCATCTCGCCAAGCTGCGCTTTCGTGCGCCGCTGCGCAGCGAGGCCGGCCGACTCCGTCTCCAGGCTGATGCGCAATTCGAGCACCGCGAGCACGTCGACAGCCGTTTCGATTTCCGCCGGGTCGATGCGAAAGCCGCTCGCGGCCGGCGGCTCCAGCACGAAGGTGCCGATGCCGTGCCGCGTTTCGACCAGGCCCGCGGCCTGCAGTTTGGACAATGCCTCGCGCACCACCGTACGGCTCACGCCCCACTCGCGCATGATCTCCGCTTCCGTAGGCAGCTTGTCGCCGGGCTTGAGCCTGCGCTTGCGAATGCGCGTGCCTATGCCCTCCACCAGCTCATGCGCGAGATTGCGCCCGCGCATGCGCGGAACCTCGGCCTGCTCGACTTCGGGATTGCCCTGAGCCTTCGCGATTGACACCTTCGCCATGCGCTGATGATAATCCCTTTCGCCGTTGTACGACAACTGACAACTTATCTCCCGACATCCAATGACCATCGAACGATTGCTGCTCACCGGCGCCGCCGGTGCCCTCGGCAAAGTGCTGCGCGAATCCCTCAAGCCCCATGCGCGCGTGATGCGCCTGTCGGACAAGGCGCCCATGGACCCCGAGCGCGACAACGAGGAAGTCGTGCCCTGCGACCTCGCGGACAAAAAGGCGGTGGACGATCTCGTGCGCGGCTGCGACGCCATCGTCCACCTGGGCGGCGTCTCGGTCGAAAAGTCGTTCGAGGAAATCATCGACGGCAACATCCGCGGCATCTTCCACATCTACGAGGGCGCGCGCCGCCACGGCTGCAAGCGCGTGGTGTTCGCCAGCTCCAACCACGTCATCGGCTTTCACAAGCAAGGCGAGATGCTCGATGCCAACTCCCCTCGCCGCCCCGACGGCTACTACGGTTTGTCGAAGTCGTACGGCGAAGATCTGTCACGCTTTTACTTTGACCGCTACGGCATCGAGACGGCGTGCATCCGCATCGGCTCTTCGTTCCCCGAGCCGAAGGATCGACGCATGCTGACCACGTGGCTGTCGTATGCCGATCTCACCGAGCTCGTGCGCTGCTGCCTTTACGCGCCGAAGCTCGGTCACACCATCGTGTACGGCGCATCGAACAACCGCGACAAATGGTGGAACAACCATCTTGTCGCGCATCTCGGCTTCGTGCCGAAGGACAGCTCGGAATCTTTCCGCGCGAAGGTGGAACAGCAGCCACCGCTCGGCGCCGACGATCCGGCACGCATCTATCAAGGCGGCGCCTTCGTGAAGGCCGGACCGTTCGAAAACTGACCCCTCATTTCATTTCCCACAGGAGCTGCAACATGAAACTCAAGAGACAACACCTCCTCGGCGTGCTCGCCGCCGCGTGCATCGCGCTTTGCGGAACCGCATCGGCGCGCGACTTCCGCTCGGCCGACGTGCACGCGAAGGACTACCCCACCAACATGGCCGTGAAGTACATGGGCGAGCAGCTTTCCAAGGCCACCGGCGGCAAGGACAACGTCAAGGTGTTCGGCGACAGCGCGCTCGGCTCGGAAAAGGACACCGTCGAGCAGGTGAAGATCGGCGCGCTGGACATGGTGCGCGTGAGCACAGCGGCCTTCCACGGCATCGTTCCCGAATCGATGATCCCGTCGCTGCCTTTCATCTTTCGCGATCTCGATCACTTCCGCAAGACGATGTACGGACCGGAAGGCGACAAGATCCTCGCCGCGTTCGACAAGGCAGGCTTCGTGGGCCTGTGCCTCTATGAAAGCGGCGCGCGTTCGATGTATGCCAAAAAGCCGATCAAGAGCGTGGCCGACATGAAGGGCATGAAGGTGCGCGTGCAGCAGTCGGACTTGTGGGTGAGCCTGGTGAAGGCCACGGGCGCATCGCCCACGCCGATGCCTTTCGCCGAGGTGTACACGGGTCTCAAGACGGGCCTGCTCGACGCGGCCGAAAACAACATTCCCTCGTACGACGAAGCGAAGCACTACGAATCCGCGCCGATCTTCTCCGAGACGATGCACGTGATGTCGCCCGAGGTGCTCGTGTTCTCGAAGAAGGTGTGGGACACGCTCACGCCGCAGGAACAGGCCGCGATCCGCAAGGCCGCCAAGGAATCGGTGCCGTATTACGTGAAGCTGTGGGACGCGAAGGAGAAGGAATCGAAGGCCGCCGTGCTCAAGGGCGGCGCGAAGATCATTCCCACCTCCGAAATCAATCACGCCAGCTTCGTACAGGCGGAAAAGCCAGTGTGGGACCAGTTCGCGAACACGCCTGAACTCAAGCAGCTCGTGCAAGAGATCGTCAACACCAAATGAGGTGGCTGGCGTGGTTCTGCGCACTGAACGCGAAGCTGTCGCACTGGGTGCTGCGCGTCGCATGCTTGTGCCTCGCGGGGCTCGGCGTCGTCGTCGTGTACGGCGTCGTGATGCGCTATGCGTTCAACAACCCGCCGCCTTTCGTCGAGCAAGTGGCGCTGATGCTGGTCATCTGCGTCGCGATGTTCGGCGCCGCGGCGGGTGTCCATGACGTCGGGCACATCGGCCTCGATTCGGTCGTGAAGCTCCTGCCGGCGAAAGCGCGGCTCGTGTGCAAGGCGGCGTGCGAGCTGCTCGTGATGGGTTTCGCCCTCCTGCTGCTCTCGGGCGGCACCGAGATGGCGTGGTCCACCTGGAGCAACATGATCCCGACGCTCGGCGTGTCCGAAGCGCTGCGCTACGTGCCGCCGATCCTCGCGGGCTTTCTGATCCTGCTGTTTGCATTGCAGCACCTGCTGCTTCTTTTCGCGAACCCGAACAAGGCCTGAATGGAACTCGCCGTCCTCTCGATCAGTTTCCTGGTCTTCCTGGTGCTGGGCGTTCCGGTGGCATTCGCCATCGGCCTGAGCTGCCTCGCAACCTTCGCCGTCGAAGGCCTGCCGCTCGCCACCGCGATGCAAATGATGGTCTCGGGCATGAACGTGTTTTCGTTCCTCGCGATTCCGTTCTTCATCTTCTCCGGCGAACTGATGCTGCACGGCGGCATCGCCGACAAGATCCTCGACTTCGCGCGAAGCCTCGTGGGTCACTGGAAAGGCGGCCTCGGCCTGGCGAACGTCGTGGCCAGCACGCTTTTCGGCGGCGTCTCGGGCTCGCCGGTGGCGGACACCTCAGCCATGGGCGGCGTGATGATCCCCATCATGAAGCGCGAGGGCTACAGCGCCGGCTACGCGGTGAACGTCACCACGCACGCGTCGCTGACAGGCGCGCTGATGCCCACGTCGCACAACATGATCATCTACGCCTTCGCGGCGCAAGCGGCCGTGGGCACGATCAACGGCCACACGATCCGCGGCGTCTCGATCGGCGACCTGATGTTCGCGGGGCTCGTGCCGGTCTTCTGGATCATGACGTGCATGCTCGTCGCGGCTTATTGGCAGGCCAACCGCTACGGCTTTCCGCGGCGTGCCGACGGCACGTCGATGATCACGAAGTTTCCCGGCTGGTACGTGGTGCTGCGCACCTTCATCGCGGCCATCCCCGGGCTTCTCGTCATCGCGGTGATCCTCGGCTGCGTGATGGGCGGCGTCGCCACCGCCACCGAGGCAGCTGCGATCGCGGTGACCTACTCGCTGGTGCTCACCTCGATCATCTACCGCACGCTCTCGCGCGAGAAGCTGATGAAGGCGCTCGCGAAAGCATCGAAGACCACGGGCGTGATCCTGCTGCTCATCGGCGTGTCGAACATGCTGCGCTGGCAGATGGCGTATCTCGAGATTCCCGATGCCATCGAAAAGGCGCTGCTGCACGCGACGCAGACGCCGTGGATCATGCTGCTGTACATCAACATCATCCAGGTGTTCCTCGGCATCTTCCTGGACATGGCCGCGCACATCCTCATCACGACGCCGCTTTTCCTGCCGCTTGCCATCCAGATGGGCGTAGGGCCCGTGCAGTTCGGGATGATGCTGCTGCTCAACTGCGCGCTGGGCCTCGTGCATCCGCCCGTGGGCACTGTGCAGTTCGTCGGCTGCGCGATCGGCAATATCTCCATCGGCGAAGCGACCAAGACGGCGTGGCCGTATTACCTCGCGATCTGGGTGGCGATCAACCTCGTCACGTACTTCCCGTCGTTCTCGACGTGGTTGCCGTCGCTGATCACGGGTCATCCCGTGCTGTGAGGATGTGCGTTCGCCGCTATGCTCGCGGCGATGAAGAAGCTCGCCGCCCTCCTTCTCCTGGCCTGCGCGGTCGCCCACGCGCAGGACACCTTGCGCATCGGCTCCAAGCGATTCACCGAGTCGTACATCCTCGCGCACATCCTGGCCGACACGGCTGCGTCAGCCCTGCCCTCGCCGCCCGAAGTGCGCGAAGGCATGGGCAACACGGCGATCGTCTATGAGGCGCTGCGTTCGGGCAGCATCGATCTTTATCCCGAGTACGCGGGCACGGTGTCGCTGGAGATCCTGAAGAGCGCGAAGCCGCTGTCGCTCGAGGAGATGAATCGCCAGCTCGCGCCGCTGGGGCTCGGCGCTGCAATTCCACTTGGATTCAACGACGGCTATGCGCTTGCGATGCGCGCCGCTGATGCGAAGCAGATGGGCATCCGAACGATCACCGATCTTGCGAAGCATCCGGAGCTGAAGCTCGGGCTGTCGAACGAATTCATCGGCCGCGCCGACGGCTGGCCCGGGCTTGCGAAGGCGTATGCGTTGCCGCAAAAGCCCGTCGGGCTCGATCACGGCATCGCCTACGACGCGATCGCGGGCAAGCAGATCGACGTGATGGACATCTACACGACCGACGCGAAGATCGATCACCTCGGGCTCGCAGTACTCGAAGACGACAAGGCCTACTTCCCTCGCTACGACGCGCTGGTGCTGTACCGGCTCGATGTTCCGAAAAAGTTCCCTGAAGCCTGGGCCGCGCTGCAGAAACTGCAAGGACGCATCGACGAGCGCACGATGATTTCGATGAACGCCAAGGCCGAACTGGACAAGCAGAAATTCGACGCGATCGCTCGCGACTTCCTCGCCGGCGCATCCGCCGCCGCGCCGAAAGCGAAAAGCTCGCTCGTCGACCGCATCTTCGGTGCGGACTTCGGTCGGCTCACGTGGCAACACCTGTCGCTCGTCGTCGTGTCCGTTCTCGCTGCTTGCGCGATCGGCATTCCGCTGGGCGTGCTCGCGTTTCCGCATCCACGCACGCGGGGGACTCTTCTTGCTATCGCAGGGCTGTTGCAGACCATTCCTTCGATCGCCCTGCTCGCGCTGCTCATCGCCATCCTCGGCCTGATTGGCGTCGTTCCCGCACTGATCGCGCTGACGCTCTATTCGCTGCTGCCCATCATGCGCAACTGCGTGACGGGCCTTGCCGAAGTGCCGCAAGGCTTGCGCGACGCCGCCACCGCGCTGGGCATGACGAAGTCGCAGAGCATGCGCAGCGTGCAAATGCCGATCGCCGCGCCGACGATCCTTGCGGGCGTACGCATTGCGACGAGCATCGCCATCGGCACCGCAACGATTGCTGCTTTCGTCGGCGCGGGCGGCTACGGCGAACGGATCGTGACCGGGCTCGCGCTCAACGACGGGCAGCTGATGCTCGCAGGCGCGATTCCGGCGGCGGGGTTGGCGTTAATCTCCGAACTGCTGTTCGAAATCGCCGAGCGCGCTATGCTGCGCCGATGGACATCGCCGCACCCCAGCTGAAGTTCTTCGCCGACGCCACTGTCATCGTCGCGCCGCCGCAGGTCGTGGGCAAAGGCCCGCGCGGCGTGCGCCGCCTGATCCCGATCCTCAGCGGCGAATTCAAGGGCGAAAGCTGGCACGCGCGCGTGATGCCGGGCGGCGCCGACTTCCAGCTCATCGTGAGCGACACGCTCACCGAGCTCGATGCGCAATACACGCTCGAGCTGGACGGCGGCGACTTGATCTTCGTGCACAACCGCGCGATTCGCAGCGGCCCTCCCGAGCTGATGGCGCGCATCGCTCGCGGCGAAGTGGTGGACCCTTCGGCAATCTAC
>DATJJL010000412.1:0-2658 GCA_035492155.1 Ramlibacter sp.
GAGCTCGACGCCGTAGCAGCCCAGGGTGTGACGCGATTGCCTTGACCTCGCAGGTAATTGGCCTGCCGCGCGCGGGCCAGTCAGAACCAGTCGACAAACCCCGATTGCGCGGCGTTCTGCGGGTTCGATCCGGCTGCGCGCACGCGCTCGAGCGCTTCGTGCGACGACAGCCCCAGCGCCTTGAGCACGCAGGCTGCCATGCTGCCCGTGCGCCCCATGCCCGCGGCGCAATGCAGCATGACCGACCGGCCCGCCTGCAGTGCCTGCACGACGCGATCGACGCCTTCGCGAAACGCCGCGCGGTCCTGCGGCACACCGAAATTCGGCACGGGCAGGTGCACCCACTCGAAGGAGGTGCCGCCCTTCTCGACGGCGGCGTGGTACTGCGGCGAAAGCTCACGCATTTCGTCGCGCCCCGTGAGGCACACGACCATGTGCAGCTTTTCCTGCTGCGCTTCGCGCTCGAATTCGCGCCACGAATTGAAGCGGCCCGGCATCGCCGACAACCACAGCGATCCCGGCACACCCTCGGGCAATCGAACGCTTCGAAAGATCATCGTCCAGTGCTGTTCCTCTGGGTCGTGACGTCGAGTTCGCTCACCGCGCCGGATCGATTGCCCCAGGACATGCGGATGTGGCTGATCACCGCGGCGACGTCTTCATCGCTCAGGATCGTCGCATAAGGCGGCATTCCGAAGGGTTTTGGGTTGCCACTGGTTGCAGGGGCAAAGCCGCCGCCGAGCACGACTTGAACGAGGTTCGCGCTGACCGGCAGGTTCACCGCGCGATTGCCGGCAAGTGCCGGGTACGCACCGGCCACACCTTCGCCGTTGTCGCCGTGGCATTGCGCGCAGCGGTCGCGATACACCTTCGCGCCGCGCTCGGCCACTCGCAAAGGCAATGGCGCGGCGTTCACAGGCTCGCCCGCACGCTGCGGCAGGGATTTGAGGAAGACACCAATCGCGCGTGCATCGTCGGTGCTCAGGTATTGCGTGCTTTGCAGCACCACCTCGGCCATCGGGCCCAGCACGGTGCCGCGCGGCGCGACGCCGGAAAGCAGGAGGCGCTCGACGTGTGCGATGTCCCAATCGTTCACGCTTGCTTCGTCCCTGGATGTGAGCGAAGGCGCATACCAGTTCTGCATCGGGATCACGCCGCCGGAGAGATCCATCATGTCGCTTTGTGCGCCGAAGGCGTTGCGCGTCGTGTGGCATGCATTGCAATGGCCGAGCCCCCGCACCAGGTATGCGCCGCGGTTCCACTCGGCTGATTTCGAGGTGTCGGGTGCGAACACCTGCGGCTTGAAATACATCGTGCGCCACGCGTACAACGCCGCCTGCGTGTCATAGGGCCAGCGCAGGGCTTGCGGTGTATTCGCCCGATTCGTTCGCGGCAGGCTGCGCAGGAAAGCGTAGATCGCATCCGAGTCTTCGCGCGTGACCCATGTGTAGTTCGGATACGGAAATGCCGGAGCCAGCAAACGCCCGTTGCGCGAGCGGCCCTCGTGCAATGCACGCCAGAAATCGTTCGCGGACCATGCGCCGATGCCGGTCGCGTTGTCCGGCGTGATGTTGCTCGAATACACCGTGCCGAACGGCGTTTCGATCGCGCGGCCGCCCGCGAAAGGCACGCCGCCGCGCTCGGTGTGGCATGCGATGCAGTTGCCCACGCGCGTCAAGTACGCGCCGCGTGCGACGGCGGCTGCGGGTTGCGGCGCCTGCGCAGGTTTCGCGAGCGGCAGCGCCGCACTTCCGCATTCGAGCGGCGGCTTGCGCGACATCGCCGCTGCGGGATGCGGATCGGCCGGCAGCGGTTGCGAGGCGAGCCACGCACCGACGGCCGTCACGTCTTCGGGAGCAAGTCGTTTCGCGATCTCGGCCATGCAATCGGGCGCGCGTGCATGGCGCTGCCCCGTTTGCCATGCGCCGAGCTGTGCATTGATGTAGTCGCGCGACACGCCCAGCAAGCCCGGCGTGTCGGGCGCAACACCCGTGAGCCGATCGCCATGGCATTGAATGCACGCGGGCACTTTCGACTTCGCATCGCCTTGCGTGGCGACGATGCGGCCCCGCTCGAGCACGGCGGGCGGCAGGGTGGCAGCCTGGGGCGGCGGGTAGGGCAGGTCGAGCGAAGCGAAGTGCTGCGCGATCTCGAAGAGGTAGCTCTCGGATAGCGGATCGAGCAGCCGCGTCATGAGGCCGTAATGCCGGCGGCCTTCGCGGAAATTAAGCAGCTGGTTGTAGAGATACCCTGCGGGCTTGCCGGCGATGCGCGGGTAATAGCCGTCCGGTGCGGCGCGCCCTTCGTTGCCGTGGCACGCGACGCACGCCATCGTGCGCTGGGCCATCGTGTCCTCGAACTTCGGCGCAGCCTGCGCGCAGCCGAAGGCCATCAGCAAAGCAAGAACCCACACGGATCGCATCTGCCGACTATGCCATGCGTCCTACACTACCCGATGCGCGTGAGCTCGAGAATGGCTGCATGACATCACGCAAGCCCCCCGACGCGGCGAAGGAAGCCGACAAGCCCCTGCCGCCCGACGAGGACAAGCCCGATACCAACGAGGTCCAGCACCATCCGGACCCGAAGGCCGAACCGATACCCAACGTCGACCACAAGTGGCACCCCAAGAGCCCGTACACAGGGGGCAGTTACTGA
>DATJJL010000413.1:0-8255 GCA_035492155.1 Ramlibacter sp.
AAGACCGAGGACGGCAAGATCGGCCGCCACATCAACTACGGCGTGCGCGAATTCGGCATGGCCGCGGTCATGAACGGCGTCGCGCTGCACGGCGGGTACATCCCTTACGGCGGCACGTTCCTCACGTTCAGCGACTACAGCCGCAATGCGATCCGCATGGCCGCGCTGATGAAGCGGCGTGTGATCCACGTATTCACGCACGATTCGATCGGCCTGGGCGAAGACGGCCCGACGCACCAGTCGATCGAGCACGCGGCGGCGCTGCGCATCATCCCGAACCTGGATGTCTGGCGTCCGTGCGACACGGCGGAGACAGCCGTCGCATGGAGCGTCGCACTGAAGAACACGAGCAAGCCGACAGCGCTCCTGCTCTCGCGCCAGAACCTGCCCTACGCGCCGAAGGCGGGTCTCGACGGCATCGCCCGCGGTGCCTACGTGCTCGCAGAAGCGAGCGAAGTCGGCGTCAAGCGCAAGCCGCAGGCGGTGCTCATCGCGACCGGCTCCGAAGTGCAGCTCGCGCTCAAGGCGCAGGAGCTGCTCGGCGCCCAAGGCATTGCGGTGCGCGTGGTCTCGATGCCCAGCACGACGACCTTCGACAAGCAGGACCGCGCATACAAGCAAGCCGTGCTGCCCGAAGGCGTGCCGCGTGTCGCGGTCGAGATGGGCGTGACGGATTTCTGGTGGAAATACGGCTGCGCCGCTGTTGTCGGCATCGACACATATGGCGAATCGGCGCCGGCCAGCGTGCTGTTCAAGCACTTCGGTTTCACGCCGGAGAACGTCGCCGAAACCGTGCGCGCAGTGTTGTCTCGTTGACCGGGATCGACTTGTTGAGCAGCTCGATGCGGCAAGATCACAGTTAGCGGAATTCGTCCTTTTACTTCGGAGCCACCCATGACCCTCAAGATCGGCATCAACGGATTCGGTCGCATCGGCCGCAACGTGCTGCGCGCGGCAGTGCAGAGCTTTCCCGACATCGAGATCGTCGGCATCAACGACCTGCTCGAGCCGCACTACCTCGCGTACATGCTGCAATACGACAGCGTGCACGGCCGCTTCAAGGGCGAGTGCTCGGTGGACAACAACACGCTCATCGTCAATGGCAAGCGCGTGCGCCTGACGCAGGAGCGCGACCCGGCCAACCTCAAGTGGGGCGACATCGGCGCGGACGTCGTGCTGGAGTCCACCGGCCTTTTCCTGGACAAGGCGTCCGCTGAGAAGCACCTCGCTGCCGGCGCGAAGAAGGTCATCCTCTCGGCGCCATCGAAGGACGACACGCCCATGTTCGTCTTTGGCGTCAATGACAAGACGTACAAGGGCCAGGCGATCATCTCCAATGCGTCGTGCACGACGAACTGCCTCGCGCCGATCGCCAAGGTGATGAACGACAAGTGGGGCATCAAGCGCGGCCTGATGACCACGGTGCACGCTGCGACGGCAACGCAAAAAACCGTCGACGGTCCTTCCAACAAGGACTGGCGCGGCGGACGCGGCATCCTGGAGAACATCATCCCGTCGTCCACTGGCGCGGCGAAGGCTGTGGGCGTCGTCATTCCCGAACTGAACAAGAAGCTCACCGGCATGAGCTTTCGCGTGCCGACTTCCGACGTCTCGGTGGTGGACCTCACGTGCGAGCTGGAAAAGCCCGCCACGTACTCGGAGATCTGCGCCGAGATGAAGGCGCAGTCGCAAGGCGCTTTGAAGGGCATCCTCGGCTACACCGAAGACAAGGTGGTGGCCACCGACTTCCGCGGCGATGCGCGCACGTCGATCTTCGACGCCGACGCAGGCATCGCGCTCGATTCGACCTTCGTCAAGCTCGTCGCCTGGTACGACAACGAGTGGGGCTACTCGAACAAGTGCCTGGAGATGGCGCGCGTCGTCGCGAAGTGACGCGCGCTCTTACGCCTTGTCGAGCGTGAAGTAGAACGCCGCGCCCTGAGCGGGCGCCGATTCGGCCCAGATGCGCCCCTCGTGGCGGGTGACGATCCTGTGCACGGTCGCCAGGCCGATGCCGGTGCCGGGAAACTCGCTGTGCGAGTGCAGGCGCTCGAACGCGCTGAAGAGACGATCGGCATGGGCCATGTCGAAACCCGCCCCGTTGTCTCGCACGTAAAAAGTCGCAGGCTCGTCGCCGCCGTTCATCCAGCCGATCGCGATTTTTGCTTCGGGCACCTTCGCCGTGAACTTCCAGGCGTTGCCGATGAGGTTCTGGACGACTTGCTTGACAAGGGTCGCGTCCGCGCGGGCTTGCATGCCGCTTGCGATCTCGATGGCGGCGTCGCGTCCCGGCTCTGCTCCCCGGCATTGCTCGATGGTTTCCATCGCCAGCGCGCTCATGTCGATCGGCTGGCGCTCCAGCGGTGCGCGCGACACATGGGCGAGCACCAGCAAGGCTTCGATCAGCTTGTTCATCAATCGCGCGTTCACCTGGATACGGTCGAGGTAATGCCGGCTGCGCTCGTCCAGTTGCGAAGCGACGGATCTGCACAGGATGCTGCTGAACGACTCGATGGTGTGCAGCGGTGCGCGCAGGTCGTGCGATGCCGAATAGGAAAACGCTTCGAGCTCGCGGTTCGCCATCTCGAGCTGCGCGGTGCGTTGCTTCACGCGGTCTTCGAGCTGCGCATTGAGGTCCAGGGTGTGCTGGTGAACGCGCTCCAGCGACTCGGCGCGGCGCGCAAGCTCGTCGAGCAATTCGTTGAAGGCGTCGACGACCTGGCCCACTTCGTCGTCCGTCGTGCGCACGGCGCGCAGACTGTAGTCATGACCGGAAATCATCCGGCGCGCCACGTCGCTGACCGCCAGGATGGGGCGCGTCACCAACGACAAAAGCCGGTTCGACAGCAGCAGCGCCAGCGCCATGCTGACTGCGATCACCACGGCCACGAAGGCCAGGTACTGACGAAGACGGTCGAGCCTTTCGTGGTGGGCCCGCAGGTACACCGTGCCGAGGAACTCTCCGCCGTTCACGATGCGCTTGATCGCAATCAGCTCGCCCCCCTGGGCTCGCACGCCGTCCCTCGCCGTCGCCGGCAACGGCTGGATGGCACTTTCCGCCGGGTAGGCCGCGAACAGCTCGCGTTGCGGCGTGAAGATCGCAGCGGCCGTGATGGTGGGCCGCACCTTCAGCAGCGCCAGGTTCTCGCGCGCCGTTTTCGGGTCGTTGAAGGACAGCGCAGGTGCCGAAGCCAGCCCGATCAGGTCGGCCTGGGCTTGCAAGTCATGTTCCCAGGTCTGCTGGTAGCTGCGCAGGTCGAACACCACCATCGCCACCCCTGCCAGGCTCAACGCGACGAACGTGGTCGCGAGCACCACCCAGTTGAGCTTGTGCCGGATCGAGCGGGGGCGCAGCATCGACTCCATCACCGGCGTACTGAAAGATTGGTGGACACGGCGGCCAGCCGCGAACTGAGCTTGAGCTCGTGCTGTTTGGCAGCTTCCAGCGAGACCTCGAAGCGGATCTGCCCGTCGACACGCACGAAGTTGAGCACGCTTCCGTGTTGCAGCGCGCCCGCGGTGTCGGTCACGATCAGCGTTCCGCGCCGCGGTCCGCTTTCCAGCGTGTCGCCCAGACGAGCCATGCGGCCCTGGGCAATGAACACGATGTGCAAACCGGCGAAGGATTCGGCTTCTTTCAGCGATCGGACCACGACGCGGCGCCCATCGACGGTCCTGCCCTCGACCAGTTGCGCGAGATCATCGGCGAGTTCGTCGTCGCCCCACACGCCGATGGACAGCGGCGTATCGGGCCGTGCGAAGGTGCCATTGGGCCACTCGACATAGCTCGCGAACCGGTAGAGGTAAGCCGCCTTGACCCTGCGTTCGGCGACCGCCTCGTCGGTCTGGGCGTCGGCCGACCAGGCGGGGCGTCCGCATTGCGGCGCCATCATCAGCAACACCAGCAGGAGGCGCAACCACTTCGCGGCGCCAGACGGGTAATGCGGGATCAGATCTGCCACAGGAGTTTCAGCCAGCCCGTCCTGCGCGACTGCGAGGCTGTCGCGGGGTCGCCGAATTCGGTGTGATTGCGGTCCAACAGATTCTGGATGGTCAGCGACACTTCCACCGCGCTGGAAACACGCCATCCCCAGCGCGCGTCGACAGCGGTGTAGGCCGGCACGGCAGGCTGCGGCAATGCGCCGACGCGTCGCACGCCGATGTCGAACTCCTGGCGACCCGTCAGGTTGGTGCTGGAGCGCAGCTGCCACTGGTACCGCGGGTCGTTACCGAGCGCGCTGGGGCCGACAGGGTCCGGGCTGCCGGCCTTCAGCCGCAGGTGCTCGCGCAACTCGTTCAATCCCGCGCTCAGGCGCCAGTTGGGCGCAACTTGCCATTGGCACCAGGCTTCCAGCCCCTGGGTGTGGCCCTCGATCATGTTCTGCACGGTCGCAGGCGGCGATGCGCCGCTGCGCAGCCTGTCGTACTGGTTATGGAAGATCGTGACCGAATACGACAGCGCCGGCGTCGGTTGGGCGCGCCATCCCAGCTCCAGCACGTTCGCGACCTCGGACTGGAAGTTCGGCCCGCCGACGATGAAGAACGGCGGATGGCCGGGAAAGAAGAACTCGCGATCGAGCCGCGCGGGCGCGCGCACGGCCCGCGACAGGGCCATCCATCCGAGCTGCGTGTCGGTGGGTGTCCACGACAGTCGCGCACTGGGAAGGAACTCCCAGCCCGTATAGACATTGCGCTCGAACTTGGCGCCCGCGGTGGCTCGCACGTGCGGTGCGAGGGCGATTTCGTCCTGCGCGAAAACATTGGTCCAGCCAAGGCGCCGCTGCGCCGGATCGAAGCTCACGAGGAAGCTCGCATCGGTGCGGTCGCGCGCGGTGCGCCAGCCTGCACCCCACATCAAGCGGTGACCCTGGGCTGGGGCCAGGTTGTGCTGCCACTCCACGTCGAAGATGTCCATGTCGTCGCGGAACGTCAAGGGGTCGTCGCGGTGGCTGTGGTCGAAGTAGCCCTGCAGACGCCAGTTCGCCCCGTCGTCGAGTTGTCGTGTCCAGCGCGCCAGAACATTGGTGCCCGACAGCACGGGTGCATCCGGCGCTCCCGGCCCCGAGCCCCCGCTGTAGGTATCGCCCTGCAGCGTGAAGCCGTCCTGTGAAGGGCCCCAGTCGATTCGCCAGCCTGCTTGCTTCTTGCGTGATCCGTCGGCGACAGCCACGCCGTTGGCCTGCGTGGTGTGGTCGCGATCCAGGTTCATCGCGTAGATGCGGAAGGCTGCGTCGTCGCCGATCTTTCCGCCGTATCGCACCGAGGTGTCGCGCCGGTCGCCGCCTGCCGTCACGGCCACGAGTCCGCCTTGCGTGTCGCGTGCCGGACGGGTCGTGATGTTGATGACGCCGTTGACGGCATTCGCGCCCCAGAGGGTCCCGCCCGGTCCGCTGATCACCTCGATCTGCTCGACGTCCTCGAGCATCACGTCCTGGGCGTCCCAGAAGACGCCGGAAAAAAGCGGTGAATAGATCGTGCGTCCATCCACCAGCACCAGCAGCTTGTTGCCGATAGCGTTGTTGAAGCCGCGTGCGCTGATGGCCCATTGGCCGGCACTGGTGCGCGCCACCTGCAGGTTGGGCGCCAGCCGCAAGGCTTCGGGCAACGTGCGCGCGCCGGAGCGGCGGATGTCATCGGATGTGACGACATAGACCGATGCGGGCGCCTGAAGCAGCCTTTCCTCGTGGCGCGATACCGAGCTGACATTGATGCGCCCGAGCTGCTCCAGCGACAGATCGGCCAATCGGTCGAAACTGAGCTGAGCGACTATTTCCTGCTGCGCGGCCGCCGCGGTCGCGCATAACGCCATGCCGAACAAGCTGACACCGAAGCGGTCGATCACGAGACATTCCCCCCACAGCGGCCGACTCTTGTGGTCTGCCGATTCATGCGAGGTCCACTCTACCGTCGGCGAAAGTTCGCGTCAAAGGGAAACAAAAAAAGCCCCGCGCCTTTCGGCCGGGGCGGAAGGACTCCCTCGGCAGGGAGTCTGGAGATCAGGGCCTGGTGCGAATGCCGAAGTTCGGCGGCGTCACCTTCGAGAACTCGGCGGGCACCTTGAAAAGCTGCGGGTCGGGCTCGCCGCGCGCGACGTTCTGCACGCGGAAGCTCGCCTCGCCGACCACAGGGTCCACATCGCGCGTCTTGAGCGTGATGCCGAGTTCCGGCGAACTCCACACTTCATTGACGATCGTGATCGGCTTTTCGTTCCCGATCTTTCCGGCCTCGATCGTCCACACAGTGCGTTTGCCGTCGGCCCGCAGGCCATCAATGGATTCGCCCGGCAGCATCGTGGTGGTACCCGGCCCGCGCGGGCCCAACAGCCGCGCATGCAGCGCGAGCGGCGGCGAAGGCGCCATGCCCGGCGCACGGCCGAGCTCGGGCGCGTCGTACGCAGCCTGGGCCGACGCATCGGGCGTGCGGCCGAACGTGTGCCTGATCTTTTCGCCCACGCCCTGGCCCCACACGATGAAACGGTCCCACACGTGCGGCCGGGCATTCGCGCCCATCGCAATGGGCGGCGCATTGAGGCGCACGGCGAGCTTGCGATCCGTATCGAGCATCCATACTTCGTGCGCCACCGGGTCGCGCAGGTAAACGCGAACGCGCCCGTCCGGCGTCCTGATCTCCTGGCGCGTGCGGCCTTGCCCGTCGCGGCACTGCCGCGAGATTTGTCGCTGCACGATGCGATTGCCGTCGGCCAGCTCCTGCACGGCTTCATGCGTCGCGTCGGCGCAGTAGGGTGCGCCTTGCACGACACGTTCTTGCTCGAGCTGCGCGCCCGCCATGTAAAGGATGTCGTGGCGCATCGGCCCGCCCATCAATTGAAGCTCGGGCTCGCGCTCGGGATGGGCGTGTGCCAGTTGCGTGGCGGCCAGCGCGATCGCGCACAAGGCATATCGGATCTTCATGGGATGTTCCTCCATCATCTGTCGAGACGAACAGCGAGCACTTCGCCCGAGCTGTGCATCAGCAGTTCAGCGGGCACGCGCTCGCCGGCGCGCGCCGGGTCGTAAGGCAGGCCGAGTGCGGCCAGGCGCGCGTGCGGCAACTCCGTCGTCACGATCCAGGTGCGTTCGCTGTCGACGCGCGCGCGCTGCCACACGTCGTTGCTCACGAGCCGGACGAAGCCGTCATCGCCGACGACCGTGTCGCTCGCACCCGTGTCGAGCGCGGAATTCACGATGAACACGGCCGCGAGCGCAACGGCTGCGGTGCTCAGGGCGGCCCATCCTGCCCAGGCGAACCAATTTGCGCGGGGCCGGCTCTTCCAGCGGCCGCGAACGAGCTCTCGATGGATCGCGGGCAGCAGCGTCGCGGGCGGCAGTTGCATGCGCAGCTCGTGCGAAGCGGCTGCGAGCCGTCGAGTGAGGTGGGCGTCTTTCATGTCGGCATTTCCGTGGGCGTGGGGGCAAGCGCTTGGGCAAGGCGCTTGCGCGCGCGGTGCAATCGCGTGCGCAATGTGTTGATCTCTACGCCGGCGATCTGCGCGGCTTCGATGTAAGTGCGTTCCTGGATGTCGACCAGCACCACGGCTTCGCGAAACACCCAGGGCAGCCGCGCGATCGCGTGCCACAGAGCCTGCGTGTCCTGCGACCGCGACAGGTTCGCGTCGGGCGAATGGGTGTGCATGTGCGGGATGTCGAAGTCGTCGTCGATCGAATCGACGCCCGACGATTCCCGCCACCGCGCGAGCAGCTTGTACCGCGCGATGCCGCACAGGTAGGCGCGCAGCGGCCCCTGATTGCGGTCGTAGCCTTGCGGTTTTTCCGCGACCTGCACGAAAGCGTCCTGCACCGCATCGGCCGCCCACGCCGCGTTGCCGCACATCGCGAGCGCAAACCGGTACACCTCGCGTGCTTCGGCGCGGTAGATGAGGTCCAGCGCCTGCCGGTCACCGGCCGCCAGGCGGCCCATGAGATCGGTTTCTTCGGTGTGTCGCCTCGTCGGCCAGAGCATCAGGTCAGGGGTTTTTGTTGAATGTCCTGACTCTATTGCGCGTTGGTGTCTGGAAAGTTTCCGGATTCGCCGTGGCGGGTTCGCCGATGCTGGGTGGCCGGCTCACTCCGTGTCCCTCCGCCGCAAGACAAGCTTGCGAGCTCCTTCCTTTACCTGCGTGATCCGGCCACCCAGCATCCGCGAACCTGGGTACATCGGTGAAAAGCAAAGAGGCGCGCCGCGCCTTGGTGGAGCACCACGATTGCGTCCCGGCCCGCGCCGATGGGATGCCCTCAACCCGTAAGTAAAGGAAGGAG
>DATJJL010000414.1:0-4338 GCA_035492155.1 Ramlibacter sp.
CACGCGGCCATCTTTCGAGCGCGGAGACCAGCGCGTCCTGCGCCAACTCCTCGGCCACGCCGACATCGCGCACCATGCGGGCGATGACCGCGACGATCTTCGCGGACTCCATCCGCCAGACCGCCGCGATTGCATCGTGCGAGCCCGAATGCATCGGCGGTCAGTGCGGTGGGGCCGCGTTCGGGTCCATGTGCACGAGCTCCCACACGTGCCCGTCCGGGTCGTGAAAGCCGTGTCCGTACATGAACCCGTGGTCCTGCGGCTGGCGATGCGGCTTGCCGCCCGCAGCCACCGCCTTTCGCACGAGCTCGTCGACCTCTTCGCGGCTTGTGCACGACAGGCACACGAGCACTTCCGTCATCTCGCGCGCATCGGCGATCTCGGTGTCGATGAAAGTGCGGAAGAAGGGCTTCACAAGCAGCATCGCGAAAATGTTGTCGGCGATCACCATGCACGCGCCCTGCTCGTTGGTGAATTGCGGATTGAAGCTGAAGCCCAGCGCGCCGAAGAACTTCTTGCTGCGCTCCATGTCCGCGATCGGCAGGTTGACGAAAATCTCGCGGCTCATTTTGCGGACTCCTCGAGCAGCTTCTGCACGTCTTGCGGCGAGTAGAGCTGTCGCACCTCGATCTCGCAGGTCGTGCCTTCGTCGAAGGGCCTGGGGACACGCTTCGTCCATTCGAGGGCTTCCTCACGGCTGCGCACTTCGATCAACGTGTAGCCCGCGATAAGCTCCTTCGTTTCGGTGAACGGCCCGTCGATCACGCGCCGCTGGTCGCCGCCTTCATAGCGAATCCGCCATCCTTTGCTGCTGGGCTGCAGGCCTGCCATGTCGAGCAACGCGCCGGCCTTCGCCAGCTCGTCGTGGTAGCGGCCCATCTCGTCGAAGATCTTTTCGAAGCCTTCGGGCATGCGGCCGGCTTCGGAGGTGGTCGTGGCCTTGACCATGATCATGAATTTCATCGGTGCTCCTTTCGTGTCCATGCCTGCACGACGAAGGACGCCCGCCGGAATCGACAGGTGCGAATACGTAACGTGCTACGTATAGCAGGGACCGGTCGCGCGAACCTCGACGGTTGCCCATTCGGCCGCCGGGCATTCGCGCGCGATGGCCAGCGCCTCCTCGCGCGTCGCGACGTCGATGAGAAAAAAGCCGCCGACCATTTCCTTGGCTTCCGCGAACGGCCCGTCGACCACATGCGCCTTCCCTGAGCGAACCTTCACGCGCGACGAAGATTCGTCCGGCGACGCGAGCGACTCGACGCCGCGCAGCACGCCGCGCTTCTTGAGCGAACCGGCGAACTTCACCATGCGGTCGTAGACCTCGTGGCCTTCCGCTTCGCTGCGCTGCCGGCGCTGGCCGACTTCTTCGTGGATGAGGAGCATGTATGCCATTACGCGTTTCCTTCGACCCAGTTCCGCATGTATGCCGTCAGCTCGGCGATCGGAAGTGCCTTGATGTCTGCGGGAGAAAAACCTTGCTCCGTCAGCGCATCGAAGTTCTCAGCCATGAAATCCGTAAACGCTCCGGATATCTTCGCAGGCCCGGGTGGATTTTGCACACCTGCGGTTCTCAACCAATTGCGAACAACCGAAATGACTCGATAAGGCTCGTCGCCATGAGCTTCGATGTCTGCACCTGCAAGGTCGGAAAGCGCCGCCTTGTATCGATGCGGCTCCGTCTCGAGAATCAACATCTTCTTCTGGCGCAGGTGGCCGTGACCGAACTTCCGGCAACCGAAGTCGACGCCCAGTTCAAATGGCATGTTCATTCGATAGAACTCGCCCGCGACACTTGCCTTGCAGCGGGACAAATCGTGAATTCCGAACTTTGATTCACGGATCAGTCCAATAATCTTCTCGAGGCGTGCTTCCCCTGCATCAGCGGCTTCCAGGGCGATTCGAGGTTGCAATCTCGCGTAAATGATCGTGAAAAGAAGCGGCCTTAAGAGCGGATAGTAAGCTTCGTCGAATGGGCAGTTGACAAAGACGTTCGTGTCAAAAGCCATCCGCTATCGTCTGACCTGGCGCCCGGCGGCCTGGCTGACTGCATAGCTGCTTTTCTGGCGAACTGAGCCGTCTTTCGAATGAACATACAGCTCCGCGCCATCCGACTTTGCACGCTCACGCGCGTACCTGACCGCCTCGAGCTGAGTGTCAAAAGTCCGGCTCGGCCGGGAAGCGCGCGAATTCTTCACGGCCCATCCACCTGCCAAAGTGGGAACAACATGTTTATCAGTTCTGGCCATTTGCATCCGATTCTTCAGGAAATCATATCCGCGAACAGCCCTGCGGCAAAGGCGTGAACTCATGGAAACTGCATCGGAGCACAATTCAACGATCGATGGCAAAGTCTCGGCCATGACGACGCAACCCCAAGATCTACCCCAGCGGTTCGGCAGCGGCCGGGCCGTCAAGCGCATCGAGGACGAAGGGCTTCTCAAAGGCATCGGCCAGTACGCGGACGATGTTGTGCCCGCGGGCCAGCTTGCCATCGTGTTCCTGCGCTCGCCTTATCCGCATGCGCGCATTCTTTCCGTCGATACATCTGCGGCGCAGTCGATGCCGGGTGTGCAGCTCGTGCTCACCGGCGCGCAGATTGCGGCGCAGGGCGTGAAGCCCCTGCCCGGCACAGCGGGCTTCCAGCGCCCTGATGGCAAGCCCGGTGTCACACCGCCGCGTCGCCCGCTCGCGCACGAATTCGCGCGTTACGTCGGTGAGCCCGTCGCTGCTGTCGTGGCCGACACGGTGCAGCATGCGAAGGACGCCTGCGAAGCCATCATGGTCGATTACGAATCGCTGCCGCACGTCAGCACCGTGGCCGACGCAACTGCAGCAGGCGCACCCGCGTTGACGCCCGAAGCACCCGACAACATCGCGGCCGAAGCGCGGCACGGCGATGCCGCTGCGTGCGACGCTGCTTTCGCGAAAGCGGCGCATGTCGTTGCCGTGCCCATCGTCAACCAGCGCGTCGCCGCCGTCGCACTGGAGCCGCGCACGGTGCTCGCCTACCCGGCCGAAGACGGACGCCTCACGCTGCGCATGAGCACGCAGATGCCCTCGGGCGTGCGCGACACATTGCACGCCGTGCTGGGCATCGCACGCGAGCAGCTGCGCGTCGTTGTCGGGGACGTCGGTGGCGGCTTCGGCATGAAGACCGGCATGTACCCCGAAGACGCCGCGGTGGCGTGGGCTGCATGGCAGCTCAAGCGGCCGGTGAAGTGGGTGTCGGAGCGCAGCGAGGAATTTCTTTCGACCACGCATGGGCGCGACCTGCAATGCGATGCGCAGCTCGCGCTCGATGCAAAAGGCAAGATACTCGGCCTTCGCTTGAGGTCGCAAGCCAACGTGGGCGCGTACGCCACGGGCGCGAATGTCGCGATCCAGCTCATGGTCGGCCCCTGGGTGCAGACCAGCGTGTACGACATTCCCGTGATCGACTTTCGCCTGCAGGCTGTGCTCACGAACCGCTCACCGACAGGGCCTTATCGCGGTGCAGGACGGCCCGAAGCGATCTACACCATGGAGCGGCTGATGGACGAAGCCGCGCGTCAGACGGGCATCGACCGCATCGAGCTGCGCCGGCGCAACTTCATCCAGCCGTCGCAGATGCCGTATCGCAATCCGATGGGGCAGGTCTACGACGTCGGCAACTTCGAGAAGATCATGGACGAGGGCCTGGCGCTCGCGGACTGGCGCGGTTTTGAAAAGCGGCTCGCGCAAAGCCGCGCCGAAGGCAAGTTGCGCGGTCTGGGCATCGCGACCTTTCTCGAATGGACCGGCGGCAATGTGCTGACCGAACGCGTGACGGTGGACGTGCGCGGCGACGGTGTGATCGAAGTGTTCTCCGCCGTGAACCAGATGGGGCAAGGCATCGCGACGACGCTCGCGCAACTCGTCGTCGACGTGTTCGGCGTTCCAATGGACAAGGTCCAGGTGGTGCTGGGCGATACCGACCGCGGCGAAGGCTTCGGCAGCGCGGGCTCGCGATCGATCTTCACCGGCGGCTCCGCGCTGATGGAAGGTTCGCACAAGACACTGGACGAAGCGCGCAAGCTCGCCGCGCAATCGCTCGAAGCGGCGGAAGGCGATCTCGACTACGCATCGGGACGTTTCGTCGTGAAGGGCACCGATCTTGCGATCGACCTCTTCGATCTCGCGAAGCAGCAGCCCGCCGGCCGTATCCACGTCGAGAGCACGACGACGGTCTCCGGCCCGAGCTGGCCGAACGGATGCCATGTGTGCGAAGTCGAGATCGATGCCGCGACAGGCGCAGTGCAGGTCGTGAAGTATTCGAGCGTGAACGACGTAGGCCGCGTGGAACCCGATGATCGTGCG